>JBBRWI010000036.1:0-20764 GCA_038249305.1 Acetobacterales bacterium | reverse complement strand
CATCGCGGCCCTGGGCGATGCGGCCCGCGATGCCGCCGGTGCGGATGACCGGCGCGTTGATCTGGCCGGGCGTCTGGCGACGCCCGCGCTGGATGAGGCGCATATGCACCTGCTGCCCCATGGGCTGGCGCTGACGCAGGTAAACCTGCGCGCCGAACAGGTCCGCACGCTGGATGAGGTTTTGGCCCGTGTCGCCACCGCAGCGAAGGCCGCGCAACCCGGCGCATGGGTGCTGGGCCGTGGCTACGACCACGCGGCCCTCGACATCGGCCGCCACCCGACCGCGGAGGAGTTGGACCAGGCGGCCCCGAACAACCCCGTCTTCATCAAGCGCACCTGTGGCCACATGGGCGTCGCCAATACCGCCGCGATGCGGGCTGCCGGTGTCGGCCACAATACGCCCGACCCCGAGGGCGGCGTGATCGAACGCGCACCGGGCCGGCTGACCGGGTTGTTCCAGGAACGCGCGATGCGCCTGATCCTGGATGCAGCACCGGTCCCGGACGAAGACACGATGGTGGCGGCGATCGAGGCCGCGGGGCACGACCTCGCGCGCTACGGCTTCGCCTCGGCGTCGGACATGAATGTCGGCATGACCGCGGGCCTGGCCGAAATCGCCGCCTATCGCCGCGCACTGGCCGATGATCGGCTGGTGCAACGCATGTGGCTGGTGCTGGCGGCGAACCCGGAAGGCATTGGCGATGCCGCCTGGGACGCCGGCCTGCGCCCCGATGTCACCGACCCCATGCTTGCTTTCGGTGCCGCCAAGGTGTTTGCCGATGGCAGCGCCGGCGGGCTGACGGCGGCCTTCTTCGATCCCTATCTGCCGGGTGGGCATGGCGTCTTCTGCTTTCCCAAAACCACGATGCACGGGCTGTTGGCGCGCTGGCACGATCGCGGTTTTGCGTTGAACATTCATGCCATCGGCGATGCCGCGATCGAGCAGGTATTGCAGGGCATGGAGGCGCTGGCCGCCCCCCGCCCGCGCCACCGCATCGAACACTGCGGCTTCGTCACGCCGGGCCAGCGCGCGAGGATGCTGGCGGCTTGCATCCTGCCGCTGCCGCAGCCGGTGTTCCTCTATGAGTTCGGTGACCTCTACGTCAAAGTCCTGGGCCTGGAGCGCAGTGCCGCGTCCTATCCGATGAAGACATGGCTCGACGAAGGCCATCACCCTGCGGCCTCGTCGGATTGCCCGGTTTCCACCGTCGATCCCTTCATCAACCTCTTCACCATGCTGACGCGGCAGACCAACCGCGGCACGGTCATCGGGGCGGCCGAGGCGCTGACCGCCGAGGAGGCGCTGCATTGCTATACCTGGTGCGGCGCGCATGCGCGCTTCGCCGAACACCGGCGCGGCACGCTCAGCCCCGGCATGGATGCCGATATCGCGGTCTTCGACACCGACCTTCTGGCCGCATCGCCGGGGGCCGTGTTGGCGGCCGGCTGCGACTTGACGCTGCGCGGTGGCCTGCCCATCCACGACCGGCACGGGGTTCTGGGCTGATGTGGCGCCATGCCGCCGGGCGCATCGCGCTCGCCGTGCCGGTGCTGCTGGGGGTGGTGCTGGTGGGTTTCTTGCTGATGCAGGTGGTGCCGACCGATCCTGCGATCGTGCGCGCGGGGCCGATGGCCTCGATGGAGGTGGTCGAGGCGATCCGCCGCGACCTCGGCCTCGACCAGCCGCTGCATGTGCAGTTCGCGCTGTATCTGTGGCGGCTGCTGCACGGCGATCTTGGCGTGTCGATCATCAACAACGTCCCCGTCGCGCGGGAGCTCGGCAACACCATCGGCCCGACGCTGGAGTTGATGGCGGCGTCGTTGATCTGGTCGATCCCGCTCGGCATCGGCATGGGCACGCTGGCGGCCTATCTGCGCGGCTCCTTCACCGATCGGGCGATCATGGCGCTGTCGGTCGCGGGCGTGTCGGTGCCGGTGTTCTTCCTCGGGCTGGTGCTGATCTGGTATGTCGGCTTCCAATGGCAATTGCTGCCGTTCACGGGGCGGCAGGGGCCGCTGTGGACGCTGGAGGGGCTGCGTGGCGTGGCCTTGCCGGCGATCACCCTGGGCGGCGTCTTTGTCGGCCCCGTCGCGCGCATGACGCGCACGGCGGTGCTGGAAACCCTGTCGGCCGACCACGTCCGCACGGCGCGGGCGAAGGGGCTGACCGAGACGGCGGTCGTCCTGCATCACGCGCTGCGCAATGCGCTGATCCCGGTGGTCACGCTGATCGGCTTGCAGATCGGGTTCTTGCTGGGCGGCGCGGTGGTGACCGAGACCGTGTTCTCCTGGCCCGGTGTCGGGCGGTTGGCGGTGGGTGCGATCACCTCCTCCGACTTCCCGATGGCGCAGGGCACCATCATCGTCTTGTCCGCCGGCTTCATCCTGGTGAACCTGGCGGTGGACCTGCTGTATGGCGTGCTGGACCCACGGGTGCGCGGCGCATGACTGCGGCATGGGTTGCCCGGCCGACCGTGCTGCGCCTGGTGCTGCGCGATGTCGCGGCCGCGGCCAGCGCCGGCTTCCTGGCGCTGGTCGTGCTGGCAGCGCTGTTGGCGCCGTGGCTGGCGCCCTTCGACCCTTACGAGACCGACCTGATGGCGGTGATGCAGCCGCCGGGGGGCCAGGACTATCCGCTCGGCACCGATGGGCAGGGGCGCGACATGCTGTCGCGGCTGCTGTTCGGGCTGCGGGTGACCTTGGCGATGGGGCTGACGGCGCTGGTCTTCGGCGGCGTGATCGGTGTCACCGTGGGTTTCATCGCGGCCTATTGGCGGCGGGTGGATGGGCTGCTGATGCGGCTGATGGATGTGCTGCTGTCCTTCCCCGCGATCCTGTTCGGCCTCGCGCTGGCCGCGACTTTCGGTCCCGGCCTGGTTGCCGTGGTGATCGCGCTGTCGGTCGCGACGGTGCCGTTGATGGCGCGGATCGCGCGCAGCACCGCCCTGGTCGTGATGGCGCAGGATTACATCGAGGCCGCGCGTGCGACAGGCATGGGCGATTGGCGGCTGATCCGCCGGCATCTCGCGCCCAACTGCGTGGCTCCGCTGATGGTCTTCGCCACCTTGCGGCTGGGGCAGGTGATCCTGCTCGGCTCGGCGCTGTCCTTCCTCGGGCTGGGGGCGCAGGCGCCGACCGCCGAACTGGGTGCGATGGCGGCGCAGGGCCGCACGTTTCTCTTCTTCGCGCCGCATATCAGCGTCATTCCTTCTTTTGCGATCTTCGCCATCGTGCTCGCCTGCAATCTGCTGGGCGATGCGTTGCGCGATGCGCTTGATCCGAAACTTCGGCCTTGAACGTGGAGAAGCCCCCGATGCGACGCCTTCTGACCGCCCTTTGCCTCGCTGCCATGGCCTTGCCAGCGGTGGCGCAAACCCCGCGCAATACCGCGGTGCTGATGCGCGAGATCGACGCCGATCGCTACGATCCCGCGCGCAGCACCGCGCGCAGCGCCGGCGAAGTCATCTACATGCTGTCGGACACGCTGGTCTCGATGGACTGGGACATGCGGACCATCCGCCCGGGCCTGGCCGAGCGGTGGGACATCTCGCCCGACGGCCGGACCTACACCTTCCACCTGCGTAGCGACGTCACCTTCTGCGACGGCCGGGCGATGACCGCCGATGACGTGGTCTATACCATCAACCGCTGGATCGCGCCGGCGACCCGCAGCCCGGTCGCCTGGCGCGCGGGCCGCGTCAAGGAGATCCGCGCCACCGGCCCGCATACCGTCGAATACGAGTTGCAGGAACCGTTCTCCGAACTGCTGTCGCAGTTGACGCTGTTCTTCGCCTCGATCGTCGATCGCGCCACGGTGGAACGCCTGGGCGACAATTTCGGCGTGCAGGGTTTCAACGGCACCGGCCCCTATTGCTGGGTGTCCTGGACGCCGCGCCAGGACGTCGTGCTGCAACGCCACCCGACCTATCGCTGGGGCCCGCCGATCTATGAGAACCGTGGCCCGGCGCAGATCGAGCGCATCATCTGGCGCGTGATCCCGGAGGCCACGGCCCGGCTCGCGGCGTTGCAGACCGGGGCGGCCGACGCCACGCAATACGTGCCCACCGTGGCGCTGGACCAGTTGCGCCGGGTGCCGAGCGTCACCGTCACCACCCAGCCCAACTACCTCTGGGACTACTACATGGCGTTCAAGGTCGATAAGCCCTTCGTGAGCGACCCGGCGGCGCGGCGGGCGATGGCGATGGCGATCAACAAGCCGGCCATGGTCCGCGCCGTCTGGTCGGGCCATGCGACGGCGGCGGTCAACATCGTGAACCCGGTCGCGCTGGACTATGATGCGGCATCGGACGCGCTGGTGCCGGGCTTCGATCCGCCGGCTGCGATGCGACTGCTGGACGAAGCCGGCTGGCGTGCCAGCACCGATGGCGTGCGGGCCAAGGATGGGGTGCGCGCGTCCTTCCTGGTCTATGGCATCAGCACGCTGGAGAACCAGCGCCAGTCGGAAATCATGCAGCAGGCGCTGCGCCGCGTCGGCGTCGAGATGCAAATCCAGTTGTTCGACGCGACGGTCGCCTGGGGCCGCATGGCGACGCAGGAGTTTGGCGCGGTGTTCCTCTCCTACCCCTACTTCTCGGCGGGCGACGCGCTGAACCTGTATTTCCAATCGACGCAGCGGCCCTCGCCGAACCGGATGAACTGGAACAGCCCGGAAACCGACGCCTGGCTGGCCACATCGCGCAGCGCCACCGACCCCGCGGTGCGCGCGGCCGCGCTGGCCAATGTGCAGCGCCAACTGGCCGAGGCGAATGTCTGGATCACCACCGCACGCGAACAACTGTTCGTCGGCGCCAGCAGCCGGGTGACGGGCGCGCGGGCGCATGGGCTCTATGGTGTCGGGCTCTACAAGGGGCTCGACCTGCGGGTGGTGCGCTGACCATGGCGACGACCCTGATCCGCAACGCCGAGATGGTGGTGGCCTGGGATTCATCGGCCGGCACCCACGCCTATATGCCCGACGCCGATGTCGCCTTCACTGATGGCAGGCTGACTTTCGTGGGCCGCGGCTATGAGGGCACGGCCGACACCATCATCCCCGGGGCCGGCCGGATGGTGATGCCAGGCCTCGTGAACATCCACTGCCACCCATCGAGCGAGCCGCTGAACAAGGGGCTGATCGACGAAATCGGCAGTCCCGGCCTCTATAATTCGTCGCTCTACGAATACATGCCGATCTTTCGGGCCGATGCCGAGGCCGTGCCGCATTGCGTGCGCGTGGCATTGTCGGAACTGCTGCTGTCGGGGGTGACCACGCTGGCCGACCTGTCGATGGCGCATCCGGGCTGGCTCGACCTGCTGGGTGAGAGCGGCATGCGCGTCTGCGTCGCACCCATGTTCCGCTCCGCCCGCTGGTTCACCAGGAACGGCCATGTCGTCGAATATGAATGGGATGAGGCCGCCGGCGAAAAGGCGATGGCCGAGGCGCTGTCGCTGATCGAACGCGCCGAACAACATGAAAGCGGCCGTCTGTTCGGCATGGTCGTGCCGGCGCAGATCGACACCTGCGCCCCGCAACTCCTGCGCGAGAGCCACCAGGAAGCGACGAGGCGCGGCCTCACCTGGCAGATCCATGCCGCACAATCGGTGGTGGAATTCCACGAGATCACCCGCCGCCACGGCATGACCCCGATCGGCTGGCTGGACAGCATGGGCCTGCTGTCGGAGCGCAGCATCATCGGCCATGGCATCTTCCTCGACGACCATCCCTCGACCCGCTGGCACACCACGACCGACCTGTCGCGCCTGGCCGCGACGGGCACGACGGTCGCGCATTGCCCGACGGTGTTTGCCAGGCGCGGCATCACGCTCAAGGATTTCGGCCGCTACCGCCGTGCGGGCGTCAACATGGGCATCGGCACCGATACCTATCCGCACAACATGCTGGATGAGATGCGGCTGGTCGCCTACCTCGCCCGCACCCAGGCCAATGACCCCCGCACCCTGACCGCGACCGATCTGTTCGAGGCCGCGACCATCGGCGGCGCCCGCGCCCTCGGCCGCGACGATATCGGCCGCCTGGCGCCGGGCTGCCGCGCCGACCTCGTGCTGGTCGATACCACCCACCCGCAGATGCGCCCCGCCCGCGACCCGATGCGCAGCCTGATCTACGCGGCCGGCGACCGGGCGCTGACCAATGTCTTCGTCGATGGCCGCGAGGTCGTGCGCAACGGCGAGGTGCTGACCATGGATTACCGCCAGGCCGCCGAACATCTTCACGAGGCCCAGAAACGCGTGCTGGCCAAGGCGCCGCAGCAGGACTGGGCCCATCGCCCGGTGGACAAGGTCAGCCCGCCGACCTTCCGCAGCCTGTGAGCCTGCTGCGGGTCGAGGGGCTTCGCAGCGTCTTCGACACCCGCCAGGGCGCGGTCGCCGCGGTCGATGGCGTGGACCTGTCGGTCGAGGCCGGGCGCACGCTCGCCGTGGTCGGTGAAAGCGGCTGCGGCAAATCCGCCCTGGCGCTGTCGCTGATGCGACTGCTGCCGCGCCCGGGGCGCATAGCGGCGGGGCGCGTGCTGCTGGAGGGCACCGATCTTCTTGGCCTGTCGGCCGCGAAAATGCGGGCCCTGCGCGGCTCGCGCCTGGCGATGGTCTTTCAGGAACCCATGACCAGCCTGAACCCCGTCCACACCGTCGGGGATCAGATCATCGAGGCCATGGCCGCGCATGACCGCAGCCTGTCGCGCCGCGACCTGCGCGACGCGGCCATCGCAGCCCTGGCGCGCGTCCGCATCCCGAGCCCGGAACGGCGGTTCGACGATCACCCGCACCGCCTGTCCGGCGGCATGCGCCAGCGGGTGATGATCGCGATGGCGCTGGCCTGCCGGCCGCGCCTGCTGATCGCCGATGAACCCACGACGGCGCTGGACGTGACGGTGCAGGCGCAGATCCTCGACCTGCTGCGCGACATCCAGGCCGAGACGGGCATGGGCATGATCCTGATCACCCATGACCTCGGCGTCGTCGCGGAAACCGCCGACGAGGTCGCGGTGATGTATGCCGGGCGGGTGGTGGAGCGGGCCTGCGCCACCGAACTCTTTGCCGACCCGCAGCACCCGTACACGATCGGCCTGCTGGGCAGCATCCCGCGCATGGACCTCGACCTCGCCCGCCTGCCGACCATCGAGGGCAGTGTGCCGCCCCCCTTTGCCTGGCCACCCGGCTGCCGCTTTGCCCCGCGCTGCGCCTTTGCCGAAACGGCCTGCGATGCGGCGCCGCCCGCGTTGCGCGACCTGGCACCCGGGCATGCGGCCGCCTGCCTGATGGCGCCGCTGTGACGATCCTGGAACTGACCGGCATCGCGCGGCATTTTCCCGTGCGCGGTGGCCTGGTCCGCGCCGTCGATGGCGTAAGCCTCACGGTGGCGCGCGGCGAAACCCTGGCGCTGGTCGGCGAAAGCGGCTGCGGCAAATCCACCACGGCGCGGCTGGCGCTGCGGCTGATCGAACCCAGCGCGGGGTCGCTCTATTTCGATGGCGTGGACATGACCCATGCGCCCGCCGCCGCCCTGCGCGCCATGCGGAGGCGGGCGCAGATCGTGTTCCAGGACCCCTACGCCAGCCTGAACCCGCGCCACACCATCGCCGAGACGCTGGCGGAACCGCTGCTGGTCCATGGCATTGGCGATGCCGCATCGCGTCGCGCGCGGGTCGCGGAATTGCTCGCGCTGGTCGGGCTGGCGCCGTTCCATGCCGAACGCTTCCCGCACGAGTTCAGCGGCGGCCAGCGCCAGCGGATCGGCATTGCCCGGGCGCTGTCGGCCGGCCCGGACCTTGTGGTCTGCGACGAGCCGGTCAGCGCGCTGGATGTCTCGATCCAGGCGCAGGTGGTGAACCTGCTGCGCGACCTGCAGCAGCGCTTCGGCCTGGCCTACCTGTTCATCGCGCATGACCTGGCCGTGGTGCGGCACATGGCCGACCGGGTGGCGGTGATGTACCTCGGCCGCATCGTCGAACAGGCCGACAAGCGCGCGTTGTTCGCGGCCCCGCGCCACCCCTATACCCGCGCCCTGCTGGCGGCGATCCCGCGGCCCGATCCGGCCGGGCGCGGCAGGCTGTCGCCGCCGCCCGGCGATCCGCCAAGCCCGATCAATCCGCCCCCCGGCTGCCCCTTCCACCCGCGCTGCGGCTTTGCGGTCGGCCGCTGTGCTGCCGAGGTGCCGCCGCTGCGCAGCCTGGCCCCCGGTCATGTGGTCGCCTGCCATCTGGCCGAGACCCTGCCGCCGCCGGCTGCGGCCGTGGATGACCGACCGTCGCCGACCGCGATGCGGCGGATCGCGCTCGCGGCGTCGCGCCTGGCGCTTGGGGCGCGGTCGTCCCCCACGGCGCTTGGGGCGCCGTCATCGCCCACGGCGCTTGGGGCGCCGTCATCGCCCACGGCGCTTGGGGCGCCGTCATCGCGTAAGCCGCTCATGGGGCCGTAAGCACGGCGGCGCAGGCGGCGGGCAGCCGCGGCGGTGGACCGGGGGCGCGCGCAGGGGGGCGGCGGGCCTCGGCCGAGAACCACCAGTCCAGCCCCGCGTCGCAGCCGTCGCCCGCCGGGACCGGGGATTGCGCGACACAGTCCGGCGACCCGGCCGGGCAACCGAGCCGCACATGCATATGGCTGTCGTGCCCATACCAGGGGCGGACGCGGCGCATCCAGGCCTCGCCCCGGTGCGCGGTGCAGAGGGCGCGCTTGATCGCGAAATGCACGAAAATACGCTCGACCGCCGGGGTTTCGGCGGCCAGGCGGATCAGGGCGGCGTGGCGGGGGGTGAAGCGGGCGGGGTCCACCGCACTCTCATCCGGCAGGACCAGCGAAGGCACCTCGATCCGCTCCCGCTCGGCCGGCTTGGGACGCAGGTCGAGCCAGATGTCGGCATCGAGCCCGCTCTGATGGCTGGAATGGCCGAAGGGCATCGGGCCGCCGCGCGGCTGGCCGAGGTCGCCGATCCAGAGGCGCTCGAACCCGGCCGCCTGGGCGCGGGCGGCAAAGCCCTGGACGAAGCCGGTCAGCGCGGGATGCCCGTAGAACCGATTGCGGGCGGCGCGGACGACGGCAAAGCCCGGCCCCTCCGGCGGCAGGGCCACGGCACCGGCGATACAGCCGTTGGCATGGGCGCCGATGACCCGGGGCGGGCCGGCGGCGGGGTTTGGAACGGCCGCCCAGTCCCGCGACGGCTGCGCCAGGGCCGCACCCGAAATCAGCAGGAAAGCCAGGGCCAACATGGCAAATGCGGGTTTCGGACAAATTGCCCGGCGGCTTGCAAATCGACGGCCCGGCGCGGGAAAGGCGCTTTCGGACAAATGCCCGGCCCCGGTGGTCGGGGGCGGGGCAGGCAGGGTGGGCGGGGTCGGGATGGGGCGGCTCCTGCGATCACGAGGACGCAGGAACATTATAGGAACATAGGCCCAAAGGCAAGGAAATCCTGCCAGGGCGTCACACCCGTCGAATGTTCCAGAACACCGGCGGCCCCTTCAGCACGCCCGTCATGCTCCGCCGATAGGCCGTCGGCTGGAAATACTGCCCGGTCGGGACATAGGGCACCGTATCGAACGCCACCCGCTGCATTTCCCGCGTCGCGGCCTGTTGCGCCGTCAGGTTCGGCGCATCGAACCAGGCATCGCGCGCGGCCTCGATGGCCGGGATTTCGGGCCAGCCGAACCAGGCTTGCGCGCCATTGCCCCGGATGGCGTTGTGCCCGGCCGGCGTCCAGTGGTCGATGCCGGACCAGAATGTGAAGAAGCCCGACCAGCCGCCGCTGGTGATCGGCTCCCGCGACGCGCGCCGCTGCACCAGCGTGCCCCAGTCGGTCGCAACATAGTCCACATCGAAGCCCATGCGCCGGAACAGGTCGCCGCCGACCAGCGAACAGGCGTTGATCGAGGCCAGGTCCGTCGCCGCCAGCAGGGTCAGCTTCGCCCCCATCGCGCCGGCCGCCTGCAATTCCGCCCGCGCCGCCGCGATGCTGTTCTGCAAGCGGTCCAGCCCGACGTCCGATGCCAAGGGACTGCGGGGGGCGAAGAAGCCGACCCCCTGGCGGATCAACGCCGGGTCGGTGCCGATCACCGCGGTCATCATGTCCACCTGGTTCATCGCCGTCATCACCGCCCGCCTGACCGCGGGGTTGTTGAACGGCGCGGTCGTGTGGTTCGGCCGAAAGGTGCCGATCAGGCCCATCGGGTCGGCGACCTCGACCAGCACGTTGCGGTTGCGGGCGAGCAGGGGAAAGAGGTCGGCGGTCGGCTGTTCCCACCAATCCATCTCACCCGACTGGATGGCGGCGGCGGCGGTCGCGGCATCGGGGATGATGTGCCATTCCACGCGTTCGAAATGCGCGATCTTCTGCCCGGCGGTGTTGCGGGCCGGGCCGGCATCGGGGCGCGGCACGTAGTCGGGGTTGCGGACCCAGACGGCCTTGACCCCCGGCACCCATTCCTCACGCACGAAACGATAGGGGCCGCTGCCGGTCGCATCGGTGATCTGGGTGAACGGATCGGTGCGGGCCACCCGCTCGGGCATGATGAACAGGCAGGGCGTGGTCACCTTGGCGAAGGCGTCCAGCATCATCGGGAAGGGCTTTTTCAGCCGGATCTCGAAGCGCAGGTCGTCCAGCGCCGCCATGCTTTCGGTCTGGCTGTCCAGCCGCTGGCCAAAGGCGTCGCGCTTGGACCAACGGCGTATGCTGGCGACCGCATCGGCGGCGCGCACCGGTTCGCCATCGGTGAACTTCATCCCGGACCGCAGGGTGAACACCCAGCGCAGCCCGTCATTCTCGACCACATGGCCCGCCACCGCCTGGGGATGGACCTGATAGTCGTCGTCCACGCCATAAAGCTGTTCATAGACCATGTAGGCGTGGTTGCGGGCGATATAGGCCGTGGTCCAGAACGGATCGATCGTGGACAGGTTGGCCTGGGGGATGAACTTGATCACCCGCGCATTGGCCGCCTGGGACAGGGCAGGGGCCGGAAGGATCGCGGGCGCGCCGATCGCGGCCGCCCCCAGCATCAGGTCGCGTCGCAGCATGGGTGTGCCCTCCTCGGTCAATGCAACGAGACTAGGGGGAGATGCCCGGCGCTGGAAAGGGCGCGGGCGCACAGCCGAGGGGAGGGGTCGCGTCCCCCTCCCGGCTTCCCACCTCCTGGCTTCCCTCCTCCTGGCTTCCCTCCTCCTGGCTTCCCTGGCCGCCCGGGTCGTGCGATGGCCCCCCACCATGCCCGTCGCTGCCCTGATCACCCGCCTGTCGCCGCGCCATGCGCCGCTGCTGATCCAGATGTTCCGCTTCGGCGTGGTCGGCGCCTTGGGCTTCCTGGTCGATACGGCGGTGCTCTATGGCAGTTTTGCCCTGGGCTTCGGGCTTTATGGCGGGCGGGTGGTGTCCTACCTGGCGGCGGCCAGCTTCACCTGGGCGGTCAACCGGGCCTGGACCTTTGCCGGGCGCGGCGGTGCGACGCCGGCCCGGCAATGGGCGCTGTTCGTGGTGGTGAACCTCGGCGGCTTTGTCCTGAACTACGGCACCTATGCCGCGATGGTCGCCTGGTGGCCGCTGGCCGCCGAATACCCGGTGCTGGGGGTGGCCGGCGGTGCCATCGCCGGCATGGGGTGCAATTTCCTGCTGTCGCGGGCGGTGGTCTTCCGCGCCCCCCCGCCATGATGCTGCCATCCGAAGGGACCACAAGCCCCGCCATGCCGGATACCACCCCCCCACCCCGCGTCGCCGTCCTGGTGCCATGTTATAACGAGGAAGTGGCCGTGCCGCTGGTCGTTGCCGCGTTCCGCGCGGCGCTCCCCGATGCCGCGATCCACGTCTATGACAACAACAGCAGCGACGGCACCGTCGCCGCCGCCCGCGCCGCCGGCGCCCTGGTCGGCACCGAGACCCTGCAAGGCAAGGGCAACGTCATCCGCCGCATGTTCGCCGATATCGAGGCCGATGTGTATGTGCTGGTGGACGGCGACGACACCTATGACGCGACCCGCGCGCCGGAGATGGTCCGCCGCCTGGTCGAGGAACGGTTGGACATGGTGACCGGCGTGCGCGTCACCGCCGCGGCGAAACAGGGCGCCGCCTACCGGCCGGGCCATGTGCTCGGCAACCTGGTGCTGACCGGCATGGTCCGGGCGGTCTTTGGCGACCGGATTTCCGACATGCTGTCGGGGTATCGGGTGTTTTCGCGGCGGTTCGTGAAATCCTTCCCCGCCCTGGCCGAGGGCTTCGAGACCGAGACGGAATTCACCGTCCATGCCCTGGAATTGCGCCTGCCGGTCGGCGAGGTGCCGGGCGCGTATCGCGAACGCCCGCCGGGGTCGCAGTCCAAGCTTTCGACATTCCGCGACGGCTGGCGTATTCTCCGCACCATCATCGGCCTGGTGAAGCGGGAACGGCCGATGGCGTTCTTCGGCGCCGGCGCAGGCATGTTGGCAGTGATCAGCGTGGCACTGATGATGCCGGTGTTGGCGACCTACCTGCAGACTGGGCTGGTGCCGCGCCTGCCGACCCTGGTTGCCTCGGTCGGGCTGATGCTGCTGGCCAGCCTGGCCCTCGTCTGCGGGCTGATCCTTGGCACCGTCACCCGCGGCCGGCGGGAGATGAAGCGCCTGGCCTATTTGGCGGTGCCGCCGCGCGGCTAGAGCCATATCGGATCAGATGGAATCATCTGATCCGATTTCTTGCTCTAGATTCAACGGCTTCTAGAGCACGAGATCGATCAACTTGGATCGATCCTGCTCTAGCCGTTCGCCCACTCACCATTGTGCTTTCGGCGATACTTGACGTGGGATATACGACGCCCACGCAAAACGCCTGCCACCACCGCTGATGGAAAATCCGTTCCCCATGGCCCTGCCGCCCACCGCCCCCGCCATCGACATCGCCAGCCCGGAGCCGGCCGCCTGATGGCCATGGCACCGCGCGGTGCGGCGCCTTCGGCCGACACGCCGCTGTCGCGGGCGGTCGCGGCCTGCCGGCGGCAGTTGTTCTCGGTCGGGCTGTTCAGCGGCGTGGTCAACCTGCTGCAACTGACCGTCAGCCTCTACATGATGCAGGTGTTCGACCGGGTGCTGGCGACCCGCAGCATGGATACACTGTATTTCCTGACCCTGATCGCGATCCTGGCGATCCTGGTGTTGGCGCTGCTCGAAGCGGTGCGCGCCCTGATCATGCAGCGCGTCGCCGCCTGGATCGAGCAGCGCGTCGCGCCCGAAGGCTTCTCCCGCGCGATCGAGGCGCAGTTGCGCGGCCGCCCCTACAAGATGGAGGCGCTGCGGGACCTCGCGATCTGCCGCGGCTGGCTCGGCTCGCCCGGGGCGCTGGCGCTGTATGACGTGCCCTGGGTGCCGATCTACCTCGCGGTGATCTTCCTGTTGCATCCGGTGATGGGCTGGATCGCGCTGTTCGGCGCGGCGCTGCTGTTCGCGCTGACCATCCTGAACGAGGTCATCACCTCCAACCTGTTGCGCCAGGCGAATACCGCCAGCATGGCGAGCCAGCGCCGGGCCGATGCGATCGGCCGCAACGCCGAGGTGATCGACAGCATGGGCATGGGCCCGGCCGTGATGCGCCGCTGGCGTGAGGCGGTGGCCGAGGCGGTGCCGCCGCAGTCGCTGGCCGCCGACCGCGGGGCGATGCTGATCGCCGCGACCAAGTTCATCCGCCTGGTGGTGCAGATCGGCATCCTGGGCGTCGGCGCCTATCTGGTGCTTAGGCAGGAACTGACCTCCGGCGCCTCGATCGCCGGCTCGATCATCATGGGCCGGGCGCTGGCGCCGGTGGAACAGTTGATCGGCGGCTGGAAGGGGCTGGTTTCAGCCCGCCAATCTTACCGCCGCCTCGCCGCCTTCATGGCGATGCCGCGGCTGCGCCCGCCCGGGATGCCGCTGCCCGCGCCCAAGGGCGCGCTGAGCGTCGAACGGGTGTCCTTCGGCCTGCCCGGCATGTCCGTGCCGATCGTCAAGGGCGTCGCCTTTTCGCTGGAGCCCGGGCAGTCGCTGGCGATCATCGGGCCTTCGGCGGCGGGCAAGACCACGCTGATACGGCTGCTGATCGGCGTGACCGCGCCGAGCAGCGGCACCGTCCGACTGGATGGCGCCGATGTGCACACCTGGCTGCGCGAGGATTTCGGCCGCCACGTCGGCTACCTGCCGCAGGATGTCGAACTCTTCGACGGCACCGTGTTCCGCAACATCGCCCGCATGGATGAATCGGAGCCCGAGGCCGTGTTTGCGGCCGCCATGTTGGCCGGCTGCCACGAGATGATCCTGCGCCTGCCGGATGGCTACGACACCGAGATCGGGGAGGGCGGGCAGCATTTGTCCGGCGGCCAGCGCCAGTTGATCGGGCTGGCGCGTGCCCTGTTCGGCGGCCCGAAGTTCGTCGTGCTGGATGAACCCAACAGCAACCTCGATGGCGATGCGGAGGCACGGCTGGTCTCGGCCCTTGAACGGCTGAAGGCCCAGGGCACCACCGTGATCCTGGTCAGCCATCGCCCGACCCTGGTGCAGGGGGTGGACCGGGTGCTGGTGCTCAAGGACGGCGCGGTCGAGATGTTCGGGCCGCGGGTCGAGGTGCTGAAGCAACTGATGACCCCGCCGCGCGCCGCGGTCACCGGGGGCGCAGTCGCCGCCGTTCCGGCGTCCGGCCGCCTGCCGCCACCGGCGGCCAAAGAAGCCCCGCCGCCGTCAGCGCAGGAGGGCGTGGCATGACCACCGCCGAGATCGTCGCCCAGCGCGCCGCCCGACTGCCGGCGCTGTCCCGCCCGCTGCCGCCCGATATCGTGCTCGATACGCCGGCGCCGCGCACCCGCGTCGCCAGCCTGTTCGGCCTGGCCGTGGTGGTGCTGTTCTTCGGCGCCTTCGGCGCCTGGTCGATACTGGCGCCGCTGTCCGAAGCCGCCATCGCCGCGGGCTCCATCCGCAGCGAATTCAGCCGCCGCACCATCCAGCACCTGGAGGGCGGCATCGTGCGCGAGATCATGGTCCACGACGGCGACCGGGTGACCGAGGGCCAGGTGCTGCTCCGGCTGGACGACGCGCAGTCTGCCGCGACCCTCGAAGCCCTGCGCGCCAGCCGCTGGGCGTTGCAGGCGCAGGATGCGCGGGCACGGGCCGAGATGGCGGGTGCGGCGGCGATCGCCTTCCCCGCGGACCTCACCGCCTCGACCGATGCCCGCGCGCTGCAGGCCGTCGCCGGACAAAGGGCGCTGTTCGAGGCACGCCGCGCCTCGCTGCTGAGCCAGGTGCAGGTGCTGGAATCGCGCGCCGCCCAACAGGCTTCGGTCCGCGCTGCGGCCGCCAGCACCGTCCTGTCGGCCGAGACCCAGCTGCGCTCCTTCCGCCAGGAGGAGCGCGACATCGCCCCGCTGGTCGCGCAGGGGCTGATCCAGCGGCCGAGGTTGCTGCAACTCCAGCGCAGCGCCACCGAACAGGAACAGCGCGTCACCGCGGGCGAAGCCGACATCGCGCGCGCGGTCAGCGCCATCGCCGAGGCGCGCAACCAGGCCCGCCAGATCGAGGACCAGCGCCTGCAGGAAACCGCGACGGAATTGCACGACGTCGGCACCCGGCTGAACGACGCGGAGGAACGCCTGCGCGCGGCGCAGGATGTCTCCACCCGGCGCGAGATCGTGGCACCCGAGGCGGGCACCATCATCGGCCTCAAGGTCTTCAACATCGGCGCCGTGGTCCGCGGCGGCGAAGCGCTGATGGAACTGGTTCCCGCGCGCGATCGGCTGGTCGCCGAGGTGAACCTGCAACCGACCGATATCGACGTGGTCTATCCCGGCCTGCAGGCCGAGGTGCGGCTGCCGGGCTTCAAGCAGCGCCTGGTGCCCTACCTGCATGGCCACGTGACCCATGTGGCGCCGGACGCGGTCTTCGACGAACGCAGCCGCGCCTTCCACTACCGCGTGCTGGTCAGCATCGACGAGGACCAGCTGCGCGCGCTGCCGGGCGTCACCCTGATGCCCGGCATGCCGGTCGAGGCGCAGATTCTGACCGGCGAACGTTCCTTCCTGCGCTATATGATCCAGCCCGTGTTGGACAGTTTCCACCGCGCCTTCCGCGAACAGTGAGCCCCCACGCATGACCAACCCGACCCTGCCCGTGATCTTCACCGACGGCGTGATGGATGCGAATGTCGTCCATGGGGTCGCCCGCATCACGCTCGGCCAGGCCGGTGGCGACGGCAAGCCGCAGGCCGCCGGTCTGCTGATCGTGCCGCTGGTGCAATTGCCGGTGCTGGCCAATGGGCTGATCGCCCTGCTGAAGCAGATCGAGGCGAAGGTGAAGGAGGCCCAGCCGCAACCTGCGGCGGCCCCGCCCGCCGCCGCCGACGGGGCATTCCGCTTCAACGGCTGACCTGCGGTTCGCCCTGGGGTTCGCCCGGGGGTTCGCCCTGGGGTTCGCCCTGGGGCTCGCGATGGGGGGCTGACGCTGGTGTCGCTTGGAGCCTTGCCAGCCAGCCCGGCATGGGCAGGATGCGGCCGGACATGACCGGAGGATCCCCCATGCAACGTCGCAGCCTTGTCGCCGGCACCGCGGCCATCGCCGCCACCGCGCGCCTGCCGCGCGCCGCCGTCGCCCAGACCCAGCCCGCGCGGGTGCTGAAGTTCATCCCGCAATCGGACCTCGCGGTGCTCGATCCGGTGGTGACCACGGCCTATGTCACCCGGCACCACGCGTTCCTGGTCTATGACACGCTCTACGGCATCGATGCCGACTACGCGCCGCAGCCCCAAATGGCCGAAGGCCATGTGGTCGAGGATGACGGCAAGCGGGTCATCATCAAGCTGCGCGAGGGGCTGCTGTTCCACGACGGCGAACCGGTGCGGGCGCGCGATTGCGTGGCCTCGATCCGCCGCTGGGCGGCGCGCGACGGCCTCGGGCAGGTGCTGCTCGCCCTGACCGACGAAATGGTGGCGACCGACGACCGCACCATCACCATCCGCCTCAAGCGGCCCTTTCCGCTGCTGTTCGACGCGCTGGGCAAGCCCTCGACGCCGGTCTGCTTCATGATGCCCGAACGCCTGGCCAGCACCGACGCCGCGACCCCGCTGCGTGAGGTCGTCGGCAGCGGGCCGTTCCGCTTCCTGGCGAGCGAAAGGGTGCCGGGCAGCCGCGTGGTCTATGAACGCTTCGCCCGCTACGTGCCGCGGCCGGAGGGCACCGCCGCCTGGACCTCCGGCCCCAAGCGCACCTTTTTCGACCGCGTCGAATGGCACGTCATCCCCGATGCCGCGACCGCGGCCAATGCGCTGCAGAACGGCGAGATGGACTGGTGGGAACAGCCGACCGCCGACCTGCAACCGGTGCTGCGCCGCAACCGCAACGTGGTCATGGAAATCCCCGACCCGACGGGGCTGATGGGGCTGTGCCGCTTCAACCAGCTCCACCCGCCCTTCGACCGCGCCGAGGTCCGCCGGGCGCTGCTCGGTGCGGTGACCCAGTCCGACTACATGTCGGCCGTCATCGGCACCGACCGCAGCCTGTTCCGCGATGGCGTGGGCTATTTTCCGCCCGGCACGCCGATGGCCTCCGACGCGGGGCTGGAGGCGATCACCGCGACCCGCGACATGGACAAGGTCAAGCGCGACCTGGCGGCGGCCGGCTACAACGGCGAACGCATCACCCTGATCGCGGCGTCCGACTTCCCCTCGCTGTCGGCGCTGGCCCAGGTCGGGCGCGACATGTTCGTGCGCGCGGGGATGAATGTGGAGTACGTCTCGACCGACTGGGGCACCGTGGTGCAGCGCCGCGCCAGCCAGGAGCCGCCGGCGCGCGGCGGCTGGAACGTGTTCTTCACCTTCTTCGCCGGCGTGGACATGTTCAACCCGGCCGTCCACCAGTCGCTGCGCGGCACCGGGCGCCAGGCCTGGTTCGGCTGGCCGACCGCGCCGGAATTGGAACGGCTGCGCGGGCTGTGGCTGGAGGCGCCGGACCTGGCGGCCCAGCAGGCGGTCGCCCGCCAGGTGCAGACCCAGGCCTTTGCCGACGTGCCCTACCTGCCGCTTGGGCAGTATTTCCAGGCAACCGCCTATCGGCGCGGCATGACCGGCGTGCTCAAGGGGCTGCCGTTGTTCTGGAACGTCCAACGGGGATAGTCCGGGCTTGCGGCCGGGCGCCGCACCTGTTCTGTTTGGATCGATTGGGTGCAGGAGGCGATTATGAAGCGCAGGGATCTGTTCAAGGTGGCGGCGGCCAGCAGCCTGCCCTTCGCCGCCATCGCCCAACCGGCCCAGAACCGCGTTCTGAAAATGGTGCCGCAGGCGAACCTCACCAGCCTCGACCCTATCTGGACCACGGCCAACATCACCCGCAACCACGGCTACATGGTCTTCGACACCCTGTATGGGATGGATGCGGAGTTCCGCCCGCAGCCACAGATGGCCGCCGGGCACCTGGTCGAAAATGGCGGGCTGTCGGTTACCATCACCCTGCGCGATGGCCTGCGGTTCCACGATGGCGAGGCGGTGCGCGCGATCGACTGCACCACCAGCATCGGGCGCTGGATGAAGCGCAGCCCCTCCGGCCAGAAACTCGAAACCTTCGTCGATGCGCTGGAGGCGCTGGACGACAAGCGGTTGCGCTTCCGGCTGAAGCAGCCCTTCCCGCTGCTGTTCACGGCACTGGCCCAGGTGTCGAACAGCCCGCCCTTCATCATGCCCGAGCGGCTGGCCCGCACCGATCCCTTCCAGCAGGTGCGGGAGGTGATGGGCAGCGGCCCGTACCGCTTCATCGCCAGCGAATTCAATTCCGGCAGCCTGGTCGCCTATGCCCGCAACGCCGCCTATGTGCCGACCCCCAACGGGCCGACCAGCCTGACGGCCGGGCCGAAGATCGTGCATTTCGACCGGGTGGAGTTGAACATCATCGTCGATGCCGCGACCGCGGCGGCCGCGTTGCAGACCGGTGAGGTCGATTGGTACGAACAGCCACCGCCGGAAATCCAGAACCTGCTGCGGCGCAACCGCAATGTCCGGATCGATGCGATCGACCCGCTGCCGCTGACCGGCGTCCTGCGCTTCAACCACCTGCACGCGCCGTTCAACGACAAGAAACTGCGCCAGGCGCTGTTGCCCGCAATCGACCAGTCCGACTTCATGAGCGCCATCGTCGGCCCCGATCCCAGCCTGTACCGCACCGGTGTCGGCATGTTCACGCCGGGCACGCCGCTGGCCAATGATGCCGGGCTCGCCCCGCTGATGGGGCCGCGCAGCATCGACCGGGCGAAGGCGCTGTTGCGGGAGGCGGGTTATACCAACCAGCCCATGCGGCTGATCGGGCCGACCGATATCCTGGCGCCCTCGGCGATGACGCAGGTGGGGGCTGACCTGATGAAGCGGGTCGGCATGAACGTCGATGCGGCGTTCTCGGACTGGGGCACCGTCGTGCAGCGGCGCACGTCGCGGGAACCGGTGTCGGCGGGGGGATGGAGCATGTTGTTCACCTCCTTCTCCTCCTTCGATTTCGTCGATCCCTCGGCGCATTTCCCGCTGCGTGGGAATGGGCTGAACTCCTGGC
This sequence comes from Acetobacterales bacterium, assembly GCA_038249305.1. Classification (GTDB taxonomy): domain Bacteria; phylum Pseudomonadota; class Alphaproteobacteria; order Acetobacterales; family Acetobacteraceae; genus Humitalea. The sequence continues at coordinate 1,249 of JBBRWI010000036.1, read as the reverse complement.
CCGGCTGGCCCACGATGCCGCGGCTGGAGGAATTGCGCGACGCCTGGTTCCTCGCCCCCGACCTGGCCGCCCAGCAGGCCATTGCGCGCGACCTCCAGACCGTCGCGATGGATGAACTGCCCTATATCCCGGTCGGGTCCTACACCTCGCTGACAGCGCTGCGCAGCAACCTCGCCGACCGCGTCAGCGGCCTGGCACTGTTCTGGGGGATCAGGCGGACATGATCGGACGTCGCCAACTGCCCGCACTGGCCGGGCTTGGGTTTGCCGCGCCGGCCCTGGGGCAGGGGAGTGTCGCGCGCACCCTGCGCGTCATCCCGCAAGCCAACCTGACCAGCCTCGACCCGGTCTGGACGACGGCGGTGGTCACCCGCAACCACGCCTTCATGATCTATGACCAGTTGTGCGCGCAGGATGCGTCGGGCGCGATCCAGCCGCAGATGGTGGAAGGCTGGACCACCGAGGCCGATCGCCTCGCCTGGACCTTCACGCTTCGGCCGGGCCTCGTGTTCCACGATGGCGTGCCGGTGCGGGCGCAGGATGCGGTGGCCTCCATCCGGCGCTGGGCGCGGCGCGATCCCTTCATGCAGGTGCTGGCACCGAGCATCGCCGAGGTCGAGGCGCTGGACGACCGGCGCTTCCGCTTCCGGCTGCACAAGCCCGTGCCGCTGCTGTTGCAGGCGCTGGGGCAGACGCAGTTCCCATGCTTCGTGATGCCCGAACGCGTGGCGCAGACCGACGCCTTCCAGCAGATACGCGATACCATCGGCTCCGGGCCGTTCCGCTTCCTGGCCAATGAATGGAACCCCGGCCAGAAGGCGGTCTGGGCCAGGCACGACGGCTACGTTCCCCGCAACGAGCCGGTCGATGGGCTGGCCGGCGGCCGCAGGCCCCGCATCGACCGGGTCGAGTGGACGGTCATTTCCGACAGCGCCACCGCCGCCAATGCCATGGTGCAGGGCGAGCAGGATTACTGGGAATACCCGCTGCACGACCTGCTGCCGCTGATGCGCCGGTCGCGCGACCTCGTGGTCGAACAGCGCCTGCTGGACGGCACCTATGGCATCTGCCGTTTCAACACGCTGCAACCGCCGTTCAACAACCCGGCGATCCGCCGCGCCGTGGCGATGGCGGTGGATCAGCGCGAATACCTGACCGCCGTGGCCGGCACGGATACCGCGGGCTGGGGCGTGTGCGAGGGCGTCTTCACCTGCGGCACGCCCCTGGCCAATGAGGTCGGCAGCGAGGTG
>JBBRWI010000035.1:0-21830 GCA_038249305.1 Acetobacterales bacterium | reverse complement strand
AATATTGCGGGTGCGGCGGCCAGCCGGGCATCGCCACGAATTTCATGAAAATCGCGTTATGTTGATCCATGGGGACGGCCCCCGCGCCCATCAGTCCTCGCCCCGCCGCGTCAGCACCTCCCGCTTGCCGACGTGGTTGGCGGCCCCCACGACGCCTTCCTTCTCCATCTGTTCGATCAGCTTGGCGGCGCGATTGTAGCCGATGTTCAGGTGGCGCTGCACGAAGCTGGTGCTGGCCTTGCCTTCGCGGGTGACCAGGTCCACCGCCTGGTCGAACAGCGATCTTTCCGCATCCGAGCCGGCGGCGATGCCGGACAGGCCAGGGTTGGCGCCGTCGTCCTCGTCATCCGCCTCGGTCACTTCCTCGACGTAGGAAGGCTCGCCCTGGTCGCGCAACCACTCCACCACGCGCTCGACCTCGGCGTCCGAAACGAAGGGGCCGTGCACGCGGGCCAGCCTGCCGCCGCCCGCCATGTGCAGCATGTCGCCCATGCCCAGCAGCTGTTCCGCGCCCTGCTCGCCCAGGATGGTGCGGCTATCGATCTTGCTGGTGACGCTGAAGGAGATCCGGGTCGGGAAGTTCGCCTTGATGGTGCCGGTGATGACATCCACCGACGGTCGCTGCGTCGCCATGATGACGTGGATTCCCGCGGCGCGGGCCATCTGCGCGAGGCGCTGCACCGCGGCCTCGATCTCCTTGCCGGCCACGATCATCAGGTCGGCCATTTCGTCGATGACGACGACGATCATCGGCAGCGGCGTCAGCGCCAATGGCTGGTCCTCGAAGACCGGCTTGCCGGTTTCGGGGTCGAAGCCGGTCTGCACGCGGCGGGTCGGCACTTGGCCCGTACGCCGTGCTTCCGCGATCTTGTCGTTGAAGCCGGCGATGTTGCGCACGCCGAGCTGCGACATGGAGCGGTAGCGGCGCTCCATTTCCCGCACCGTCCACTTCAGCGCGCCAATGGCTTTTGGCGGTTCGGTCACGACCGGCGCCAACAGGTGCGGGATGCGGTCATAGACCGACAGTTCCAGCATTTTGGGGTCGATCATGATGAAACGGCATTCATCGGGCGTCAGCCGATACAGCAGCGACAGGATCATGGTGTTTATCCCGACCGACTTGCCGGAGCCGGTGGTGCCCGCGATCAGCAGATGCGGCATTTTTGCCAGATCGGCGACGACCGGCGAGCCGCTGATGTCCTTGCCGAGGGCCAAGGGCAGCCGGCCAGGATTGCGCGCCCAGTCATTGGCGCTCAGCAGTTCGTGCAGATAGACCGTCTCGCGCTTGGCATTCGGCATTTCGATGCCGATGACGTTGCGCATCGGCACGGTCGCGATGCGGACAGCCAGCACGCTCATGCTGCGCGCGATATCATCCGACAACCCGATCACCCGGGCCGATTTGGTGCCCGGCGCCGGTTCGAGTTCGTAGAGCGTGACCACCGGCCCCGGACGGATTTCGACGATCCGGCCCCGCACGCCGTAATCCTCCAGCACGCTTTCCAGCATGCGGGCGTTGTTTTGCAGGGCTTCTTCCGATGGCCCCTGGTCGCGGCGCGGCGGGGCTTCGATCAGCAGATCGAGCGGCGGCGGGCGATAACGGCCATCAGGCAGGTCGAGCGCCGGCTGGCTGGCCTCGGGGCGCTTGCGCGGGGCCTGGGTCACGCGCGGCTTGTCGGCGCGCGGGGGCGGGGGGGGCGGTTCGGGCGCGCTGGCGGCGGTCTCCGCATTGCGCAACAGGGTGGACAGGTGCGGATGGACCCGCCGTTCGCGCCGGCGCAGCAGCCCGGACACGGCCGAAGCGGTGCGCTGCGCCAGGCCCGGCCCAGGTGGCGCGGCGGGCTCGCCCCGTTCGTCGCGGCGCGGGATCGCGACCCGCGGCGGGCCCGGATCGGCGCCGCGCGGCGCGGGCATGAGCCGGGCCGCCAGCCAGCCGGCCCCGCCCCGCGCCGCGCCGCCGGCCCGCCGGACCGACCCGCGCGGCAGCGCAATGCCGAACCAGGCCAGCAGCAGGGCGGCCGCCACCAGCCCCGCCTGAGCGACGATCGCGCCATAAGCGCCGAACAGAGAACCGGGCAGGCCACCGATCCAGCCCGCCAACGGCGGGCCGACCGCACCGCCCACGCCACCACCCAGGCCGGGCGGCAGCGGCGCGAGGGTCAGGGCGGCCGCGACCAGCGGCAACGCCAAGAACAGCGCCGCGACGCGCCCGGCAAAGGGGCTCAGCCCGCGATGGGCCGCCAGTCGCCAGGCCCAGACCACCAGGCTGCCGGGTAGCAGCAGCGCGGCCCAGCCGAACCCCTGCCAAAGCAGGTCTGCGACCATGGCCCCACCCGGGCCGGCCAGATTGCCGACCGGCCGGTCCGTCGCGGTGGACAGCGACGGATCGCCGGGATCGTAGGTACCGAGCGCGACCAGCAGCCCCAGCCCGGCCAGCCCGACCAGCATTCCCCCCGTCTCGGCCGCCCGCCGCGCCAGCGCCGCCTTGACCGCCGGCGAGGCAAAACGGTTGCCGCCGGGGGGGCGGGCGGCGGCGGTGTCGCGTTCGACAAGGGCGGCACGGGGCATGGTCGGTCGCACTGCTTCAGGTGATGCCGCAGCCTAGCACCATAGACGCCTGACCCGGCAGGGCTTTTCGACGGCGTGTCGTTGGGTCAAAAAAAGGGGGCGCCGGGTTGGCCCGACACCCCCGCCTGGTGGGCTTGGTCAGCCGATGCGTTCGCCGTGCAGCGACACGTCCAGGCCCTCACGCTCCTCTTCTTCGGTCACCCGCAGGCCGATGATGATGTCCACGATCTTCAGCAGGATAAAGGTCGCGATCGCCGTATAGGCAAACACCGCGGCCGAGGCATAGACCTGGATGATCACCTGATCGATCGAGCCGCTGTAGCCATCCGGCGTCCCCGGCGTTGCCGACAGCGGGCCATAGGCGAACCAGCCGACCAGGATCGCACCGACGATGCCGCAGATGCCGTGCACGCCAAAGGCGTCGAGGCTGTCGTCATAGCCGCACATGTGCTTCAGCGCCGTGGCCCCCCAGAAACCCGCGAGCCCCGCAACCGCGCCGATGATCACGGCCGGGATCGGCAGCACGAAGCCGGACGCCGGGGTGATCGCGACCAACCCGGCCACAACGCCGGAAATCGCACCCAGCACCGACGGCTTGCCCTTGGTCACCCATTCGGCGAAAATCCATGACATTGCGGCGGCGGCGGCGGCCAACTGGGTCACCAGCATTGCCATGCCCGCACGGCCACCGGACGCACCCAGCGCGGAGCCCGCGTTGAAGCCGAACCAGCCCACCCACAGCAGGCTGGCGCCGATGACGGCAAAGCCCAGGTTGTTGGGGGACATGTTCTCCGCCCCCAGGCCGATGCGCTTGCCCAGCACGACGGCGCAGACGAGGCCCGCCACACCGGCGTTGATGTGAACGACCGTACCACCGGCGAAATCCAGCGCGCCCAGCGCGAAGATCCAGCCGTTCGGGTGCCAGACCCAATGCGCGATCGGGCTATAGACCACCAGCGACCACAGGATGGTGAACACGACCAGCGCCGAGAACTTCATCCGATCGGCGAAGGCACCGGCGATCAGCGCCGGGGTGATGATGGCGAAGGTCATCTGAAACATCAGGAAGACGCTCTCGGGGATGGTCATGGCCACCGCCGCGTCACCGCTGCCCAGTGTGAAGGGCTTGTCCCAATTTTCGGCCAGGCCGTTCAGGAACAGGCGGGAGAAGTCGCCGATGTAGGCGCCGCCCTCGCCGAAGGCCAGGCTGTAGCCCAGCACCATCCACACGATCGACACGATCGCCGCGATCGCCACCGACTGCATCATGGTCGCCAGGATGTTCTTCTTGCGGACCATGCCCGCGTAGAACAGCGCCAGGCCCGGCACGGTCATCAGCAGCACCAGGGCCGTGGAGGCGAGCATCCAGGCGGTTTCGCCGGAGTCGACCTTGGGCTCGGCTGCGGCATCCTGGGCCAGCGCCGGCCAAGCCGCGAACAACAAGACAGGCAGCAACGCCAGGGCGCCGCGCGCCGAAAAGCGCATCATGGAAAATCCCCTCGATGGATTGGTGGATGGTGTCGTCATGTCGGCAGTCCCAATGTCGGCAGTCAGAGGGCCGCGTCGTCCGTCTCGCCGGTGCGGATGCGCAGTGCGCGCTCCAGGTCCACGACAAAGACCTTGCCGTCGCCGATCTTGCCGGTGCGGGCGGTGCCGGCGATCGCTTCGACAACCGCATCGACCAGGTCGGCCGGCACGGCGACCTCGATCTTCAGCTTGGGCAGGAAGGAGACGTGGTACTCCGCCCCACGGTAGATTTCGGTCTGGCCCTTCTGTCGGCCGAACCCTTTGACTTCCGTCACCGTCAGCCCTTGGACGCCGAGCGGGGTCAACGCCTCGCGCACCTCGTCCAGCTTGAATGGCTTGATGATCGCGATCACCAACTTCATGTGTCGTTCGCCCCCTTGTTCATTCGGCCCGTCGGGCACCTTTGTTTCCAAACCCCGTGCCACGCACGGCCCGACCGCCGCGCCGATCGCGGATTCAACCGCAGCGTGAGGCACAGGGCCACCGACCGCCCGGCGCCACCACGAGGCACCGCAACACGCACACCATGATTTGCTTAGAAATTAGGCATCAACACCGCCCCCCGATGGAGCAGACAGCCAGATGACCGCGTTTTCCCATACCGACGTCTGCATCATCGGCGCCGGGCCGGTCGGCGCCACGCTGGGCGCCGTATTGGCCGCCGCGGGGGTTCCAGTCGCGGTGATCGACGCGGCCCCACTGCCGCCGATGGAGCTGCCGATCTTCGACGGCCGCGCCTATGCGATCGCCGCGACCTCCCGCAACCTGCTCGACGCCGCCGGCATCTGGGACCGCTTGCCGACCACGCCTTGCGCGATCCGCGCGATCCGGGTCGCCGACGGCAGGCCGGGCGAGGCGCCTTCTCGCCTCAGCCTGCATTTCGATGCCGCCGACACCGGCGAGGAGGCTTTTGGTTGGATGATCGAGGCGCGGGCGCTGCGCGTCGCGCTGAACGCCCGGCTGCCGGGCATGGCGAACCTCGTGGTCCATGCGCCGACCAAGGCCAGCGTCGAACGCAGCGCCACGGGCGCCGTGGTCACGCTGACCGACGGCCATCGCATTTCCGCCCGCCTGGTGGTCGCCGCCGAGGGCCGCGGCAGCCCGCTGCGCCGGAGTGCCGGCATCGCCGAGGCGGGCTTCGACTACCGCCAGACGGGGCTGGTCGGCGCCTTCGCCCATGAACACCCGCATGACGGCGTGGCGCTGGAGCAGTTCCTGCCGAATGGACCCTTCGCCCAACTGCCGATGACCGGCACCGCCGAACACCCGAACCTGTCGGCCTATGTCTGGTCCGACCGCACCGACATCGCGCAGGCGGCGCTCGCGCTGACGGATGCGGGGTTTGGGCGGGAGCTTGGTCGGCGCCTGGGCGGGCATCTGGGCGCGGTCAAGCCCGTCGGGCGGCGCTGGTCCTATCCGCTGTCGGCCATGCATGTGCAGCGGCTGACCGATACGCGGCTGGCCATCGTCGGCGACGCGGCGCATGGCATCCACCCGATCGCGGGCCAGGGGTTGAACCTCGGGTTCCGCGACGTGGCCGCGCTGGCCGAGGCGGTGGTCGAGGCGGTAAACGCGGGGCAGGACCCGGGCGGTGCGGCGGTGCTCGCCCGCTACCAGGCCGCCCGGCGCGGCGACAACATGGTGATGCTGGGCGCGACGCATGTGCTGGAACGCCTGTTCGGCAATGATCTTTCCACCGTGCGCGCGGCCCGGCGCCTCGGCATCGGCGCGGTGGACCGGATGCCCGGGCTGAAGCGCTGGTTCGCGCGGCGGGCGATGGGGTTCGGCGGCGTGGCCGGGGGGCTGCTGGCCGGCCAGGGGGTGTGACTTGGCGCGTCCGGGTGGCTATGACCGCCGCCCGACGTTCCGAACAGGCCAGCACCCATGACCGACACCCCGCCCGACCGCCTTTCCGCCAATCCCAAAAGCCCGTTCCACGACGCGGCGCTGCTGGAACGCGGCATCGGCATCCGCTTCAAGGGCGTCGAGAAGACCAACGTCGATGAGTACTGCATCAGCGAGGGCTGGGTCCGCGTCACCGTCGGCAACAGCATGGATCGCCAGGGGCGGCCGTTGACCATGAAGCTGCAAGGCACGGTCGAGGCCTATTTCCGCGAACCGCCACCGGCGGCCTGACCGCCTCACGAAATTGCCTCACGAAAGCGTGACTGTGCGGTGCAACCACGGATTGTGCCATGATCCCGTGCAAGCCCCCGCCACCGAGGGGTGCGGGGAGAACATCGATGAGCACTTCCACCATGATGGTGCGGCGCGGGTTGCTGACGGGCGCCGCCGCCCTGGCCGCAACGCCGGCCCTCGGACAGCGCGACTTCGGGCCGAATGCGCCGCCGCAACGCTACCCCGACCCTGACATCATCACGCTGGACCCGCGACGCTTCAACGCGGGCCTGGGCAATACCGCGATCCGGCGGCTGCACACCGGCATGGCCTGGGCCGAAGGCCCCGCCTGGCACGCCACCGGCCGCTTCCTGGTCTGGTCCGACATCCCGAATGACGAGGCGCTGCGCCTGACCGAGGAGGACATGCGGGTCAGCCGCCGCTTCCGCAGCCCGGCGGGGTTTTCCAACGGCAACACCTTTGACCGGGAGGGCCGGCAGATCGCCTTCCGCCATTTCCATCGCGATGTCGCGCGCTACGAACCCGACGGGCGGATCACCGTGCTGGCCTCGCGCGCGCCGGAGGGCGGGTTCAATGCGCCGAACGATGGCGTCGTCATGCCTTCGGACGGCAGCATCTGGTTCACCGACCCGGGCTATGGCGCGCTGATGAACTACGAGGGCGAGCGCGTGCCGCAATCGGCCGACAGCCCGCGCCCCTTCATCAAGGAAGCGGTCTGGCGGATCGACGGGCAGTCGGGCGCCTTGACCAAGGTCGCGGACGAACCCTTCAAGCCGAATGGGCTGTGTTTCTCACCCGATTATCGGACCTGCTACATCGCCGACACCGGCGCCAGCCACTACCCCGCGGCCAAGAAGCAGATCTGGGCCTTCGACGTCGATGGGGCGCGCCTGCGCAACCCGCGCACCTTCGCCGACATGACGCTGGAAGGCCGGGCGGGCATGGCCGATGGCCTGCGCGCGGACGAGCGCGGGAATATCTGGTCCTCGGCCGGCTGGGTCGGGGATGGCTATGACGGGGTGCATATCTTCGCGCCCAACGGCGAACGCATCGGGCAGATCAAGCTGCCGGAAATCTGTTCCAACGTGTGCTTCGGCGGGACGCGGCGGAACATCCTGTTCATGACCGCCAGCCAGTCGCTTTATGCCGTCCCGGTCGAGACCCGGGGCGCGCACTTCTGTTGACGACGCAAGGCGGGGGGGCGGGTGCCGCCCCCCTTGGCGTCACCTGAACGCCGGCGCGTAGAGCGCGCCACCCTGGCTCCACAGCCGGTTCACGCCGCGGTCGATGCCGAGCGGCGCGAGGTTGCGTTCGAAAATCTCGTTCCAGTTGCCCACCGCCTTGATGGCGTTGAGCATCCAGCGGTTGTCGATGCCGAGCATGGCGCCGAACCCGCCTGAGACGCCCAGCAGGCGCTGCGTGCCGGGGTCGGTGCTGGTCAGGCGGCTGTCGGCATTGGCGGCGGTGATGCCCTGTTCCTCGGCCTCGATCAGGCCAAAGGCGACCCATCGGACGATCTCCAGCCAGCGCTGGTCGCCCTGCGCGACGACGGGGCTGTACGGCTCCTTCGACAGCACTTCCGGCAGCAGGATGAAGTCACCGGGGTTCGGCGCCCGGGCGAGCGTACCGGCGAGCGCGGCGCGGTCCCAGTTCATCGCATCGCAGCGGCCGGAGAACAGCGCCTGGAAAATCTCCTCCAGGTTCAGCATGACCAGCGGCGTGATGCGGATGTTGTTGGCCCGGCCATAGTCGCCGACGATCAGTTCATTGGTCGAACCGGTCTGCACACAGACGGTTGCGCCGTCCAAGCCGCGCGCCGAGGTGAGCCCCGGCTGGCGCCGCGCCAGGAACCCGGCCCCGTCGTAGTAGAGGATCGCCGGGAATTCGAGGCCAAGCTGCACGTCGCGGACGAAGGTGAAGGTCGTGTTGCGGCTCAGCACGTCGATCTCACCCGATTGCAGCGCGGTGAAGCGCGCCTGCGCGGAATACGGCGTGAAGCGCACCTTGTTGGGGTCGCCCAGCACCGCGGCCGCCAGCGCCCGGCAGAAATCGGCATCGAAGCCGCGCCAGACGCCCTGGCTGTCGGGCACCGAAAACCCCGGCGTGCCCTGCGAAACGCCGCAGCGGATGTGGTCGCGCGCGCGGATGCCATCGAAGATCGGCGAGGCGCCGCGTACCGCCGTCGCAGGCGCCGCCGGCGCCTGGGCCGCGGCCAGCCCCGGGAGCAAAAGGAGCGGCGCCGCGAGCATCGCGGTGCGGAGGGTTTGAAGCATGTCTGTTTTCCGATTGGCTGCGGCGCGCATCAAAGCCCGTGATCGGATGGTTGGAAACCACCCATTTCGATTGGTGCTGGCCGCCCGGCCAAAGCATCCGCAACGATCTGCCCCGAAGCCATCGCCAGCGTGAAGCCCAGCGCCCCCTGCCCCACATCCAGCAGCAGATTTTCCAGCCCCGGCACCGGCCCCAGGATTGGCGCGCTGGTCGGCGTCGCAGGGCGCAAGCCGGTCCAGGGGCCGATGCGCGCCCAGTCGGCGGCATCGGGAAAGGCGGCGCGGGCCTCGCGCACCAGCAGGTCCAGCCGGTCGGGGCGGATGGTCGTGTCATGCCCCACGAGGTCGGCCATGCCCGCCACCCGCAGCCGGTCGCCCAGCCGCGCATAGACGACCTTGCGAGCGGCATCGGTGACGCTGAGGCGCGGGGCGGCAGCGTCATCGGTGACTGGCAGCGTCAGGCTATAGCCCTTCAGCGGATACAGCGGCAACGCAAAGCCGAGCGGCCGCAGCAATTGCCCCGCCGCGGCCCCGGCGGCGAGGACAAAGGCATCGGCCTCGATCGCGCCCGCCGGCGTCATCGCCGCGCGCAGCCGCCCGCCCTGCGCCACCAACTGGCTGACCGGCGTACCCCAGCGGAAACGCACGCCGTAGCGCTCGGCCAGGATGACGGACAGGCCGAGGCAGAAGGCACGGCAATCGCCCGCTTCCTCATCCGGCGTATGGATGCCGCCGACCAGGCGATGGGCGATCCGCGCAAGCGAGGGTTCGAGTTGGAGAACCTGCGCCGCATCCAGCGCGTGCTGGGTGCAGCCGAGGCTCGCCTGGAAATCCATCAGCGCACGGGCGGCCGCGAAACTGCCCTGGTCCGACAGCACGACAAGCTTGCCGGTGCGGGCGTAGGAGAAATCCAGCCCCTCCTCGGCCACCAGCCGATGCAACAGGGTCCGCGACAGCGCCGAAAGGCGCAGCAGCCGCCGCGTCGTCAACTCGGCCATCGCCGAAGTGCAGGCCGCGAGAAACCGCAGCCCCCAGTGCCACTGCGCCGGATCGAGCCTTGGCCGGAAACGCATCGGGCTGTCGGGGTTCAGCAGCCAGCCGGGGATTTTTGAGATCACCCCAGGGCCCGCCAGGGGTGCGACGTAGGAATAGGAAAGCTGCCCACCATTGGCGAAGGACGCCTCTCGCGCTGCTTCGGGATTGCGTTCGACGATGGTGACGGCATGCCCGTCGCGCGCCAGCGCATAGGCCGCGCAAAGTCCGGTCACGCCGGCGCCGAGAATCAGGACATCCATGCGCGCAGCATCGCGGGACACCGCGCGCTTGTCGAACCGCCCGCTACCCCCAAAGCCGCGGGTCGAAAGCGAAGGCATTCCTCGGCGGCGCTGACCAGCCGCAGGATGTGGACCAGGCGGTCCGACTGCTCCGGCGTCAGCCGCCCCGGCGTCCGGCGATGGGCGAGGGTCTTGCGAGGGATCGCCAGCCGGTCGAGTTCGGCGGCGGTCGGTCGGCCGGCCGCGACGGCCTCATCGGCGATGGCGATCGGCACGCCTTCGCGGATCGGCAAGATCATGTTCATGGCGATATGCAACCCCGATGGGTGCATATCGCCACAAGCACACCCTCAGGCCGCTTCGCTGCTTTCCGCCCGGCGCGCATGCTTCTTGCGCTCGTTCGGGTCGAGGTAGCGCTTACGCAGGCGGATGGCGCCGGGGGTGACCTCCACCAACTCGTCGTCCTCGATATAGGCGATCGCCTGCTCCAGGCTCATCCGGCGCGGCGGGATCAGCAGCAGGGCCTCATCCTTGCCGGCGGCGCGGATGTTGGTCAGCTTCTTTTCCTTGATCGGGTTCACGTCCAGGTCGTTGTCCCGGCTGTGCTCGCCCAGGATCAGCCCGACATAAACCTTCACGCCCGGATCGACGAAGAGCGTGCCGCGGTCCTGCAGATAGAACAGCGCGTATTGGATCGCCTCGCCGTCCGAGTTGGAGATCAGCGAACCGTTGCGGCGGCCCTCGATCGGCCCCGCAAAAGGCAGGTAGCCGTGGAACAGCCGGTTCATGATCCCGGTGCCGCGGGTATCGGTCAGGAATTCGCCCTGGTAGCCGATCAACCCGCGCGACGGGATCAGGAAGGTCAGCCGCAGCTTGTGGCCGCCGGAGGGCCGCATGTCCTGCAACTGGCCCTTCCGCAGGCTCAGTTTCTGGACGACGACGCCCGAGTATTCCTCGTCCACATCGACCAGCGCTTCCTCATAGGGTTCCTCGCGCTCGCCGGTTTCCTCATTCGTGCGCATCAGCACGCGGGGACGGCCGATGGTGAGTTCAAAACCCTCGCGCCGCATCTGCTCGATCAGCACGCCGAGTTGCAATTCGCCGCGACCGGCAACCTCGAAAGCGTCGTTTTCCGAGGACAGGGTCACCTTGATCGCGACGTTGCTCTCGGTTTCCTTCAGCAGCCGTTCACGGATCTGGCGAGAGGTGACCTTCTTGCCCTCACGCCCGCCCAGGGGGCCGTCGTTGATGCGAAAAGTCATGGCCAGCGTCGGCGGATCGACCGGCACCGAGGGCAGCGGCACCAGGACCGCGGGGTCCGCGATGGTGTCCGGAATGGTCGCTTCCGACAGGCCGGCGATGGCGATGATGTCCCCCGCCTCGGCCGATTCGACCACCACGCGGTCCAGGCCGGAGAAGGTCAGCAGCTTCGTCAGGCGCCCGGTCTCGATGATCTTGCCATCGGCATGCAGCACGCGGACCGGCATGTTCAGCCGCGCCGTGCCCTGTTCGATCCGGCCCGTCAGGATGCGGCCGAGGAAAGGGTCGGCCTCAAGGATCGCGGCGTTCATGGCGAAGGGCAGCGTCGGATCGAGCCCCGGTGCCGGCACATGGCTCACGATCAGGTCGAACATCGCCGACAGGTCGCGGCGCGGCCCGTCCATGGTGGTGTCGGCCCAGCCCTGGCGGCCCGAGGCGAAGAGCATCGGGAAATCCAGCTGGTCGTCATCCGCCCCGAGGGCGGCGAAAAGATCGAACATCTCGTTATGGACTTCGTCCGGCCGCGCGTCCTGGCGATCGACCTTGTTGACCACGACCATCGGGCGGATGCCGCGGGCAAGCGCCTTGGTCAGCACGAACTTGGTTTGCGGCAGAACGCCCTCGGCGGCATCGACCAGCACGATGGCGCCATCGACCATCGACAGGATGCGCTCCACCTCACCGCCGAAATCGGCGTGGCCGGGGGTGTCCACGATGTTGATCTTGATGCCCTTCCAGTCCACCGACGTGGCTTTCGCCAGGATGGTGATGCCGCGCTCGCGCTCCAGGTCGTTGCGGTCCATCGCGCGTTCGGCGACGACCTGGTTGCTGCGGAAGGCGCCGGCCTGCTTGAGCAACTGGTCCACCAGCGTGGTCTTGCCATGGTCGACGTGCGCAATGATCGCGACGTTGCGTAGCTTCATGTTGGCGCTCATCGGGCGCTCTCCTGTTCGGGCCGGTTGCGTGTTGTCATCACGCCGGGGCGCGCGGGACGGAGGCTGTTCGGCATGGGCATCTGGGCGTCCGGTCGTTTGGGCACCCTGATACGTCCCGTGAAGGACGCGGGGCGTTGTGCAATGCACACGAACAGCCGCGTGCGGCGCACACATAGGGGGACCGCGCGAGAAAGGGAATGCAAAACAACGCCGATCGATGCCCTGTCGCCGCAGCCCTGCATCGCGCCGGCCCGGGCGGATTGCCCCCAGGCCGGTTGCCGGGACTGCCGCGGCCCGCCACCTTTCCTTCATGCCTGCAGCGCTGCTCCTCGCCCTCGGCCAACTCGGCGACCCGGCCTTTCGCGGCCCGCTGGTCAAGGGCGTGCTGCTCGCGGCGCTGGCCATGGCGGGGCTGCTCTGGGGGGCGGTTGCGGCGGCCGGCTGGGCGGCCGGCGGCGGCCCCGCCTGGCTCGGCTGGGGGGCCTCGGCCCTCGGCGGGTTTTTGGCGCTGTTCCTGGCCTGGTGGCTGTTCCTGCCGGTCGCGGTCGGGGTCTCGGGGCTGTTCGTCGAACAGGTCGCCCAGGCGGTCGAACGCCGGTACTACCCGGGCCTGCCCCCGGCGCGCGCCGCCTCGGTCGCGGCCCAGGGCGCGTCGGGACTGTGGTTCGCGGCCCGGATGTTGGCGCTGCAACTGCTGCTGCTGCCGCTGATGTTCGTGCCCGGGGTCGGGTTCGTCGTGGCGCTCGGGGTGTCGGCGCTGGCGCTGGGGCGGGGGATGTTCGAAGCGACAGCGCAGTTGCGGATGGGGTTGGGCGCGGCGCGCCAGGCGCGGGTGGCGCGGCGCTGGTCGGTCTGGGGGCTGGGGCTGAGCCTGGCCTTGCTGTCGCTGGTCCCGCTGGCCGGGCTGCTGGTGCCGGTGCTGGGGACGGCCGCCTCGGTGCATGTGTTGCAGCGGCGGGGGCGGCAAACCGGCTGAGAGCCGTCCGGTCTGGTAATGTTGCCGACAGATTGCGCTTGGCCGATGGCGCGCCGGTGCTCGCCCGGCCGGCTGTCCCGGTCGATTGGATCAGTCTCCGCGTTTCCTCCCGTTCCAGCAGGTCGGTCGTGCTCGCCACCTGGCGGCGGGCATCGGGCCCGGCCAGCAGCGCATCTGCCTAGAGCACGATCGATCCAAGTGGATCGATCGTGCTCTGGAAGCCGTTGAATCTAGGGCAAGAAATCGGATCGGATGATTCCATCTGATCCGATATTGCTCTAGCCGATCAGCAGGACCAGGGTGGCGCCGAGCAGCCGGCGCCTCACGCCCCAACCAGCGCGCGCAGATCGGCCTGGGGCCGCGCGCCGACATGGGAAATCGCCTCCGCCGCGCAAAGCGCGCCCCAGCGGCCGCAGGTGCCGATCGCCAAACCGCGCGCGTGGGCGGCGAGGAAGCCGGCGGCATAGGCATCGCCGGCCCCGGTGCTGTCCACGACATGGGTGGGGGCCGCCGCCACCGTCACCACATCCTCCCCCGATGCGACCACGCTGCCGGCGGCGCTGCGGGTCAGCGCCGTGATCGGCACCTCGGCGCGCGCCGCCTTGGCGGCAGTCGCGAAATCGGGCGCTTCATACAGGCTGATGACCTCGGCCTCGTTGGCGAACAGGATATCGACGCCCTGCGTCAGCAGGTCGCGGAACGCCGTGCGGTGGCGGCCGACGCAGAAGGGGTCGGACAGCGTAAGCGCGACCTGGCGGCCATGGGCCTTGGCGATGCGGACCGCGCGGCGGAACGCGGCCTGGGCGGCCGGCGGATCGAACAGATAGCCTTCGAGGTAGGTGACCGCGGCGGCGGCGACGGCGGCCTCGTCCACGTCCTCCTCGCCGAAGCTGACACAGGCGCCGAGATAGGTGTTCATCGTGCGCTGCGCGTCGGGCGTCACCAGGATCAGGCAGCGCGCGGTCGGCGCCCCGCCCACCAGCGGCGGCGTGGCGAAGGCAACCCCGGCGGACCGCATGTCATGCCCGAACACCAGGCCCGGGCCATCATCCGCGACCTTGCCGAGGTAGCCCACCCGCGCGCCCAGGGCGGCGGCGGCGGCGCAGGTATTGGCGACCGAGCCGCCGCTGCTCTCGATGCCGGGGCCCATCGCGGCGTAGAGCGCCTGGGCTTCGTCGGTATCGATCAGGCGCATGGCGCCCTTGTCGAGCCCGCGCGCGGCCAGGAAGGCGTCATCGGCGCGGGCCAGCACGTCAAGGATGGCATTGCCGATGCCAAGGATGTCGAGGGTCGGGGGCATCGGCATATCCTGTCAGTGTGCGCCGCGATTAGGCCGCCGTGGCGCCGGCGGCAAGCGCGGCGGACGGGCTGGGCGCTGTCCGCCGGTTGGACGGCGTGATAGCCAAACCCCTTGCCGTCGGCCTGACCGGGGGGCAGCGTAGCCAGTGCCGGGTTTTGTCCGCGGTCCGGAAGGGCTGGCGCAGGGTCCGAAGCCAAAAAAGTCCGGACCCGAGATAATCCGGCCCCGAGTCGGGCGAGGCTCTGGTTTGTTTGGGTAGGAAAGCACGATGTCGTTTTTCCGTCGCCTGCGGGAACAGGCCCTGCCACAGGCCGGGCGCGGCAGCGCCAACCCTTCCGGCGCGCAAGCCCTCGGGCCGGGCGGACCTGCTTCGGGGGGGACATCCGCGGCCGGCATTGCCCCCGCCCTTCCCCCCACCGGGCCAAACGGGGCATCATCATCTGCAGTGGGGACAGCCGCCCCGGCGCCCCCGTCGAAAGGGCAGGCGCCGGACGGTGGCATGCCGTTCCCCAGCGCCCGGCCGGGCGCGCCACATCCAACAGGCACCGCCAGCGGTGCCGTCAGCAAGGACACGTCCATGAGCCTGATGCCCAAGCCCGCCACGCCATCCGCCCCCTCACCCGGGCTGATGCCGCCGCGGCCTGGCCTGCCGGGCCAAGGGCCGGCACCCGGTGCGGCGCCCGCGGCCCCGGGCCAGATGGCTCGCCCGGCCGCACCCGCTGCCAGCGCGGAACGCCGGACCCTGGTCATCGGCAAGGGCATCAGCCTGGCCGGCACCGTTGCCGACGCCGAACGCTTGGTCATCGAGGGCACGATGGAGAGCCAGATGCTCCAGGCGGCCGAGTTGTCGATCAGCGCCACCGGCACCTTCAAGGGCGAAGTCCAGGTGCAGGACGCCGAGATCGCCGGCCTGTTCGATGGCACCCTGACCGCGCGCGGCGCGCTGGTCATCCGCGCGACCGGCCGCATCATCGGCGTCGCACGCTGCGGCCGACTGCAGGTGGAAGACGGTGGCCAACTGTCCGGGCGGATGGAGATGCTGGGCGATGGCGCGCTGCCGCAGCCCACGCCGACCCCCGCCCCGGCCATGCCGCGCCCCGTCGCGGCGGACCTGGCGCAGGATTGACCAGATTGGCCTGGTCTAACCGGGCGGGTTCTTTTGGGTTGGACCTGTTCGGGTTGGGCGGGTCGCCCTGCCGTCATGGCCTGACCGGCACGGCCGCGTGATCGGCGGCGCACGGGGCGTGTTTCGGCTGGCATTCGCCATCGGCGCCACCGCATTGGCGGGTTGCGCCGCGGTGCCCGACATGGCGACCGAGGTGCTGGCCGAGGTGATGGCCAGCCAACAGGCGAGCATGGCGGCGCTCGGCCGCCCTCTATCATCCACCGGGTCGGCTGCGGCGCGCAACATGCCGCCGACCGCCCAGCACGCTGGGGGGGGCGCACCGCCCCCGGGCCTGCGCGCGCCTACGCCGTCCGAAACCGCGGCTTTCGTCGGGGCCGGGCCGGACACCTTGCGCCGCTGGCTCGGCGAACCGCGGCTATTGCGGGCCGAGGGCGAGGCGCAGGTTTGGCTCTACCACACCACCACCTGCCACCTGGACCTGGTGCTCTACCCGGAACGAGACGGGCTGCGCGTCGCTTATGCCTCGGCCCGGGCAAGCGGCACCGAACGCCGCACCGAATCGGCCTGCCTGCGCGACATCGCGCGTGCGACCGCCCGCGCCGGGGCCTGAGTTCGACCCAAACGGCCCATCAGCCAGCGCGGGCCTGGACCAGCAGCGCCTCCGCCTCCTCGGGCGGCACATCCAGCGCCTGTTGCGCCACATCGCGGCTAAAGCCGGCCCGCGCCAGCGCACCCATCGCCTTCAACCGCGCCGCCGGATCGGGCGCGGCCAGGGCAAAGGGCCCGGCGCGGCGGCGGCGCAGCGTGGCGAGCGCCGCGAGCAGTTCGGCCGCTTCGGCATCCGGCAGGGCAGCCGCCGCGGCGTCGGCGGCGATGCCCTTGGCGGCCAGGTGGGCGGCAATGGCGCGGCGCGACTTGCCGGCGCGTTGCAGGCGGCGGGCGCGGGTTTCGGCAAAGGCGCCATCGTCTACCGCGCCGGCCGCGGTCAAGCGCCGGGCGACCTCCGTGGCGGCGGCGCGACCCGCGGCGACGGCGGCGGCGATGGCCTCGGGCGGGCGGCCTTCGGCTTCGGCGCGGCGGGCCCAGGTGGCGACGCGGCGTTCGAGCACGCGGCGCAGCCCGGCCTCGGTCGCGGCATAGCGCGACAGGTGGAACAGTGCGGCATCGCGCAGCCGTTCGCCATCTGGCGTGGGGCCGGCGGTGGGGATGGCGGGGGGTCGGCGACCGGGGGAAGGCTTGGTCATGGCGGTATGCTGGCACAGGTCGGCGCACGGCGCGCCCAGGGGAATTCGCGAAGCTCGCGGCCCGAGGCAACCCATTCGCCGTTCGGCACGTTCATCACGCAAGCCGTACCCACCGCGGCCCGCACGACCGAAAGCAGAGGAGGCTCACCATGCCCCGTTTCCCATTCTTTGCCAGCGCTGCCCTGGCCACCTTGGCCATCGCCACCTTGAGTACCGCCGTCATGGCCGCCGACCCGGCGCCCGCCAACAACGAGGCCACACGCGCCATCGACCGTGCTGCGGGCACCAACCAGTCGGGCGCGTTCCCCCTGCAGTCCGACGGCATGCCCGGCAACCCGCCCGGTACGGCGGTTGGGCGCGCGATTGACCGTGCGACCGCGACACCGCCGGCGGCCAACCCACCGGGCACGGCAGTTGGCCGCGCCATTGATCGTACGACCGGCACATCTCCGGCCGCCGACCCGCCCGGCACCGCGCTCGGCCGCGCCATCGACCGTGCCGCCGGGACCAACCAGTCGGGCGCCTTCCCGTCGCAGTCCGACGGCACGCGATCCAACCCGTCCGGTACGGCGGTCGGTCGCGCCCTTGAGGATGCGGCCCCCCGCAGCGGTCCGCCAGCCACGGGTCTGAACACCGGTCGCGACTACCGATGACCGTGGCGCGGGAAGTCCGGCCGCGATGGCGGTCGGGCGCGCCTGGCGAAATGGACAGGCGGCCCCGGGCCGCCTATCCGCTCGGGTAGCAGCCGCTACCTGGAGCCCTGACGATGCCGCAACCCGCCCACCCCGCCGCGATCAATGGCCTGACCCTGGCGCAGGCCGAAATCATCGCCTCGACCGCGCTGGCCAAGGGGCGCGAGATCGGGCTGATGCCGCTGGCGATCACCGTGCTTGACGCCGGCGGCCACCTGAAGATCGCCAAGCGGGAAGACGGCGCCAGCCTGATGCGGCCGGCAATCGCCGACGGCAAGGCCTTCGGTGCGCTGGCGATGGGGTTTGGCGGGCGCGAACTCGCTCGGCGCGCGACGGCGGCGCCGGCTTTCCTTAATGCGCTGTCCGACCTGTGTGGCGGCCGCGCCGTGCCGGCCCCGGGCGGCGTGCTGGTGCGCGACGCGGCGCATGTGCTGCTCGGCGCGGTCGGCGTTTCGGGCGATGTATCGGCACAGGACGAAGCCTGCTGCATCGCCGGGATTGAGGCCGCCGGACTGGTCCCCGATACGGGCGACCCCGCCTGATCCAAGCAAGCCCCGGCCGGATCAGACCTTGCCCGCCGTCGAGCCGTGGCCCGAGACCTCGGCTCCCGCCTCCGGCGGCAGCCGCGCCATGAACGGCGCCGAGGCCAGCACCAGCAATCCGGCGACGCCAAAGGCCCAGGCGAAGTCGGTCGCCCCCGGCACCGCGCGCCCGCCCACCGCCGCCGCCAGCACCCCCGATGCCAGCACCACCCTCAGCGCCGGGGTGATCTGCTGCACCGTGCCATAGAGGCTGGTCGCGGCCGATAGCCGCGACCCCGCCACATCGGCGAAGGCCCGCGTGTTCATCGCGGTGAATTGCTGGCTACGCGCAAGTCCGCCCAGCGCCAGCACGCCGAACATCGCCCACCAAGGCCAGCCGGGCATGAACAGCACGCCCGCCGGCGTCCCCGCCGCCGCGCAAACCGCCGTGGCCACCAGCGTCGTGCGAAAGCCGAAGCGCCGCAGCAGCGGCTTCATCGCGAAGGCGCCAAGCGCGGTGCCGAAAGACACCAGCCCCGATTCCGTCGAACTCCAGCCAAAGACCATCTGCAACAGCACCGGCACCAGGAAGGGCGAGGCCCCCGCCCCAATGCCGAATAGGCTGACGGCCGTGGCGGCGGCGCGGAATGTCGGGATGGCCAGCAGCGACAGGTCGAGCGACGGCCGGGCCACCCGCCGGCAATGCCGCCACGCAAGCCCACCCAGCACCAGCCCCGCCACCAGCGCGCCCCAAGCCAGCGGGGGGGCCAGGACCTCACGCCCGACGGTTTCAAGCCCGGTCATGGCGAGCGCCAGCGCGCTGCCGACCAGCCAAAGCCCCGGCAGGTCGGGGGCGCCCGTCGCCTTGTCCGGCGGCGTCGCCTGGATCAGGGCCGCGACCAGCCCGAGCCCCAGCACGCCGATCGGTAGGTTGATCAGGAACACGCTGCGCCAGCCATAGAGGTCGGTCAGCAGCCCCCCGATCGGCGGACCGCAAACGGGGCCGAGCAGCCCCGGCATGGTCAGCCAGGTCATCGCCGCCAGCATCTGCCCCTTGGTACCGCTTTTCAGCAGCAGCAGCCGCCCGACCGGCACCATCATCGCACCCCCCATGCCCTGCATCACCCGCGCCGCGACCAGCCAGGCCAGCCCATCGGCGGCGGCTCAGAGCCCCGAGGACAGGGTGAAGACCAGGATCGCCGCCATGAAAACGCGCTTGGCGCCGAACCGGTCGGCGACCCAGCCCGAGACAGGCAGGAACACCGTCAGCGCCACGAGGTAGGCGGTGATGGCGACCGAGAGGTTGGCGACCGGCTCACCCAGGTCGCGCGCCATCGCCGGCAGGGCGGTCGCGACCGCGCTGCTGTCGAGGTTCTGCATGAACAGCGCACTGGCCACGATCAGGGCCAAGGCGCGCGGGGTGCCGGCCTGGACCATGCTCAGGGGGCCATGCTCAGGGGGCCATGCTCAGGGGGCCATGCTCAGGGGCCCATGCTCAGGGGGCCATGCTCAGGGGGCCATGCTCAGGGGGCCACGGCTAGGCCTGCGCCATCGCGGAATCCAGGGCGGCCTCGGCCATCTCCCGCAGCCGGGCGCGCTGGATTTTCTGGCCGTTCGGGCCGTCGATGACGGGGAAGGCGTCGATCGGGATGATCCGCGCCGGCTGCTTGAAGCGGGCGAGATTTCCCGCGCAGGCGGCAGCCAGGGCGTCGGGATCGGGGGCCTCGCCCTGCACGAAGGCGATGGCGATGGTGCCGCCGCGGGCGCCGACCACCTGCGCCTCGGCCACGCCGGGCTGCTGCTTCAGAAAGGCCTCGATCTCCTCCGGGTTGACCAGGAAACCGCCCAGCCGCAACGCATCGCCCAGGCGGGTTGCGAAGTCGAAGCCGGCGCCCGGATGCAGCCGGCCGAAATCGCCCGAGCGGAACCAGCCATCGGCGGTCTGCGCGCGCGCCGTGGCATCGGGATCGCCGAGGTAGCCGGCGAACAGGCCGGGGCCGCGGAATTCCAACTCCCCCGCGTCGCCCAGAAGGCCGGTTTCGATGTCGCGGGCGCGGACGGCGGCCTGCGCGCTGGCCGGAGTGCCGCCGCCGACCCGGCGGCGGACCAGGTCGCCCGGGTCCTGCAAGGCGAACAGCGCCTGGCATTCGCTGCTGCCATAGACGCCTCGGGGCGCCATGTTCAGCGCGCCGCAGATTTCCACCACCCGCTCCGCGCCGGGGTGGAAACTGGCGAAGCCGCTGAAGGCGAAGGGGGCGTAGGGGCGGCCCGCGGCGGCCACGGCGATCCTCAGCAACAGGTCGTCGCCGCCGACCATATGGGTGACGCCATGCTCGCGGATCAGCGCATCGGCACCGGCGGCATCGAAGCGCTGCATGGTGACGATGCGCGCCCCACCCGCGATCCCGGCCATGGCCAGCGACAGCCCGAAGGTGCCACACAGCGGCACGACCGCCAGCACCGCCGCCCCCGGCGCATCGGTGCCGGTCCGCGCCGCGACGTCGCGCGCATGGGTCGCGATGGCCCCCTGCGTATGGGCCACGAGCTTCGGCCCCGCGGTGGTGCCAGAAGTGGTAAAGGTAAGGCACAGCGCATCGGGCGCAGCGTCATCCTGTTGGCGTTCGGGGCTGGCATCCAGGCTCGCCCAGGGCAGCACCGGCACGCCGGCGATATCGGCGATGCCGCCGGCATCCAGCCCCAGGATGAAACGCAGCGGCGCGCGAGTGTCGGGCAGGATCTGGGCCAGGATGGCGGCGGTCGCCATGCCGGGCAAACCGAAGGCGGCGACCAGGGCCGACGGCCGGGCGCGGTCCAGCAGACCCGCGACGTCGGCTGCGGCGAAACGGGTATTGATATGGATGGTCGCGGCGCCCAGGCGGGCCAGGGCAAAGTGCGCGACCAAATGTTCGGGGCGGTTCGGGCACCACAGCGCCACGCGGTCACCGGGGCCGATGCCCTGGCGGGAAAAACCCTCCGCCAGGCGGCGGGCGGCGGCGGCGAAGCCGGCCCAGGTCAGGCCGGGGCCAGCCTCGGCGACCAGGGCGGGGGCGTCGGGCGCGCGGGCGGCGGCGGCCTCCAGCAGGGTGGTCAGCGTGGCGTCTGGCGGTAAGTCTGGCGGCAAGTCTGGCGTTCCCTTTCCGGGGTTTACCGCGGCGTCATGCCGCAGCGGAAGGCGAAGCGCCAGAGCCGGGCCGCAGCGATCAGTCCGCGTATTCGCCCGCCGCCGTCAGGATCGGCCGCCAGCGCGCGATCTCGGCTTGCAGGAAGGCGCGGTGCGGGTCCGGCGTCACCCGCGCCTCGGGCTCCGGCGCGGTGCCGAGCTCCGCCATCCGCGCGATCAGCCGCGGGTCGCGCAGGGTCGCGCGCAGGGCCGTGTTCACCCGGTCCACGATGGCCCGCGGCGTGCCGCGGGGCGCGTACATGCCGTGCCAGACCGTCACCTCGAACGGGCTGCCCTGTTCGGCCGCGGTCGGCAGGTCGGGCAGCGATGGCAGCCGGGCATCGGTGGTGATCGCAAAGGCCTTGACGCGACCCGAGGTGATGTAGGGCGTCGTGCTGGTGGTCTGGTCGCAGACCAGGTCGATGCGGCTCGCCATGATCTCGGCAAAGACCGGCCCGGTGCCGCGGAAGGCGATGGTGGTCAGGCCCTGGCGCAGTTGCGCCTGCAACAACGTCGCACAGAGTTGCGACAGGCTGCCCAGGCCCGCATGCGCCACATTCACCCGGTCGCCGCGTTCGCGGATGAAGGCCAGCATCGCGGCCAAGCCATTGCTTGGAAAATCAGGCCGCCCGATCCAGGTCATCGGCACTGGCGATATCAGGCCGATCGTCTCGAACGCCGTCATCGTGTCATAGGGCATGCGGCGATACAGCGTGGGCCGCGGTTGCCATGCCGATGTTGTGCAGCAGCAGCGTGTAGCCATCCGGCCGCGCATTGGCGACGCGATTGGCGCCGATGGTGCCGCCGTCATTCTCGATGACCACATTGCCGCCGAGTT
>JBBRWI010000034.1:0-22270 GCA_038249305.1 Acetobacterales bacterium | reverse complement strand
TCCGTTGGAGGGTCTGCCCGCTGCGGCCTCGGCCATGCCGGTCGCCATCGCCGCGGAATGACCGCGCCGAGCGATGAGGCGGGGGTGGCCGAGGCCGTGCGCGTAGCCTTCGCCGCGCGGGAACCGCTCGCGATCGAGGGCAATGGCAGCAAGCGGGGCCTGCTGCGCCCGGTCCAGGCGGCACGCGCCCTGTCCACCCGCAACCTGACCGGCATCACGCTCTACAAGCCCGCCGAACTGGTGCTGTCCGCCCGCGCCGGCACCCCCATTCCCGAGATCGAGGCGGCCCTGGCGGAACACGGCCAGCATCTGATCGCCGAACCGCCCGATACGCGCGCACTATTCGACAGCGACCTGCCTGCGACGTTGGGCGGGATCGTGGCCACGAACCTGTCGGGCCCGCGCCGCATCGTCTGGGGGGCGATGCGCGACCACGTGCTCGGCGTGCGTTTCGTGAACGGGCAGGGCGAGGTTCTGCGCTCCGGCGGGCGGGTGCTGAAGAACGTGACGGGCCTGGACTTCAGCAAGTTCCTGTCTGGCAGCCATGGCACGCTGGGCATCCTGACCGAGGTGACGATCAAGGTACTGCCGGGGCCGGAAACCTCGGCGACGGTGGCTGTGCCGGTCGCTGGCCTGGTGGCGGGTGTGCGGGTGCTGTCGGCGGGCCTGGGCAGCCCCTTCGGCGTGTCCGGCGCGGCCCTTCTGCCCGATGGTTTCGGCGACCTTACGGGGCCCGTGGCGCTACTGCGGATCGAGGATTTCGCCCCGTCGGTTGCCTATCGTTCGGCGCGGTTGGCCGCCGATTTCCCCGATGCGCGGCTGATCGAGGCCGAAGCGTCCCGCGCGCTGTGGCGGGCGATCCGCGATGCGGTGCCGCTCGGCGTGCAGCCAGGGCAGGCGGTCTGGCGCGTCTCCGCCCGCCCGACCGAAGGCCCCGCGGTCGTCGCCGCCTTGCCTCGCTTGCGGGCAATGCTGGACTGGGGTGGCGGTCTGGTTTGGTTGGTGGGTGAGGGGAGCGAGGCGAACCACCGCGCGGTGATGGCGGCGGCGGCGGTCTCGGGCGCTTCCTTCACCCTGTTCCGCGGCCCCGAGGCCTTACGGGCGGCCCTGCCGGTCATCACGCCCGACCAGCCCGCCCTGGCCGCGATCGGCGCCCGGGTGAAGGCCGCACTCGACCCTGCGGGGCTGTTCAACCCGGGGCGGATGCGCGCCGGGACCTGATCGTCAGAGCGTTCGCCCGAACCCCTGGACCGTCCAGACATACGGCCGTCATCGGCGCGCTGACATCGGCGATCGAAACATGCAGACCGCCCACATGGCCATCAGCACCAGCGACACGGGCAAATGGCGCTTGCCGCCCAGCCCCAAATTGAAATCCACAGCGCCATGGGCGGCGATCGACATCCCCAGGAGCATCCACAGGTCTCGGCGGGGATGCGGGCGTTGAAGGCGCGGCGCGGCGCCGTTGCCTGATCGACCATATCGTTCAGCGACGCCAGCATCAGCGATGACAGCGCGTCCGGCCGCGGCCGCGCCAGTGCCAGTGCCAGTGCCGGTGCCAGTGCCAGTGCCAGTGCCACCGCCTGTCTCCAGATGCGCGTCTGCCGGCGGTTGCTTTCGGCGTTCAACCGCTCCGGCCGCGCCAAAATCTGCGGCGCAAGGACGAAGGCCAGGCGCAGGTCCGCCCAGTCCTCGACAGCGCGGCGCAGCACCATCGCCTCCGGGGCTTCGGGCAGTCTCGCGCGCGGCCGGGCGGTGCCGATGTCATTAGGCTCACGACGCGCCGTTCCCCAAAGCGCTGCTGCGCCAGAAACCAGGAAAGGCCAAGCATGCCGGTCACGCAGAAGCCGACCGATGGATCGGGCCATCCGGTGACCGGTCTTGCTTGATAAGATCAACACGACGGCGAGCAGAACGCCGAAGCCCCAAGCCCGTCTGCCGCCAGCACATGCAGGGAGATCATAGACTGCGCCGCCGAACCGACCGGGCGCCCACGTCGTCTCGCGCTACCGCCATATTCAGGCTAGAAGATTGGTTCACTGCTTCGCAAGAGACCGCCATGCGTCGCCTCTCCGCCCTGCTGCTTCTGTTCCTCGGCCTCGCCGCCACACCAGCACGCGCCGATCTGCTCTATGTGCTGAACTCGGGCGATGCCGAAATCCTGGTGCTGGATGCGGCCAGCCGCGAGGAAATACGCCGCATCAACGTGCTGCGGGAGGTGCATCATCTGGTCTGGACCCCGGACCGGTCGATGATCATGGTCGGGGATTCGGGCGGCAACGAGATGCTGTTCCTGCAGCCCACGACCGGGGAGGTCCTTCGGCGGGAGCGCATCTCCAACCCGTATCACATGGAGTTCAGCCCGGACGGGCGCCATCTGGTGGTGACGAGCCTGCGCCGGGACCAGGTGGATGTTTACGCCTGGGATGGCACCAACCTCGCCCTGCGCGCCAGGCTGCGCCTGCCGGACAAGCCGAGCCACCTGGCCTTCCGGCCGGATTCGAAGGTGGCCTACGTTACCTTGCAGGGCACCAGGGCGCTGGCCGCCATCAGCCTCGAAACCTTCCTACCGCTTTGGCAGATGGAGGTTGGTCGGGAACCGGCCGGGGTGATCTGGCACCGTGACCGCCTTCTGGTCGGCATCATGGGCCGCGACCATGTGGCGGTAGTGAACCCCGAGACCCGGACGGTCGAAAGCACAATCCCCGTCGGCCGCGGCGCCCATGCGCTGTTCCAGGCCCCGAACGATGGCCCGATCTACGTCACCAGCCGGGTGGACAGCCGGATCACTGCAATCGACCCGACGACGCTGCGGGTGACCCAGGCCTGGACCGTGCCGGGCGGGCCGGACTGCCTGACCTTCGACCAGGATGGTCGCATCTGGGCCACCCTGCGCTGGGCCGGCCGGGTCGCGGTGCTGGATCCGGAAACCGGGGTGCAGGACAGTTTCCGGGTGGGGCGCAGCCCACACGGTATCCTGCATGTGCAGGTCCATGAGACCGCAGAACCGGCGCGGGTCGCGACGCGCTGAGCATGCCAACCCGGCGGGGCCTGATCGCCGCGGGGATCGCAAGCCCGGTCATGGCCCAGCCGCGCGCCGGTGGCACGCTTTACCTGACCATCGACACCGGCTGGTCGCGTGAGGCCGAGCGCATCGCCGCCATGCTCGCCGCGCGGCGTATCCGCGCGACCCTGTTCCTGGCCGATGAGCCGACGTTTCGCGGCGACCGCACGCTCGATGCCGCCTGGGCGCCGTTCTGGCGCGCCCGCGTCGCCGAGGGCCATGCTTTCGCCACCCACACCTGGCGCCACTGGTATTTTGCCCCGGACCCGGGGCCCGGGCGGGTGCGCTATGCCTCCCGCCGGAACGAGGGTGCCGAGACGCTGGACGCCGCTGGGCTTTGTGCCGAGTTGGCGCGCCCGATCCAGGCCCTGGCCGCCATGGCGCCGGGGGCGAACGTGCTGCCGCTATGGCGCGCGCCGGGCGGGATCACCACGCGCAATGCCCTGGCGCTGGCCCAGGGTTGCGGATTGCGGCACCAGGGCTGGTCGCGGGCGGGCTTCCTGGGCGACGAGTTGGATGCCGCCGCACATCCGAACATCGCCTTGCTGAACCGCGCCCTGGCCGGCATCCGCGACCAGGATGTGCTGATGATGCATTGGGGCGTGCGATCGCGCCGCGACCCGCTGGCCAATGTGCTTGAACCCCTGCTGGACGGGCTTCTGGCGCGTGGCTTCCGCTTCGCGGTGCTGCCCGAGGCTGGTATAGGCTGAAGCCATGTTGACCTTTCTCGACGACGCCTGGACCACGCTGACCGGCTGGTTGTTCCTGCATGCCGTGCAGCCGGTCTTCTATGCCGCCGGACTGATGGACTGGGCCGACGACGCCTTCGAATGGATGGATTTCTTTCTGTTCGGGCTGTTCAGCGTGGCGGTCGTCTATGTCGTCTGCCGACCGCTGGAGGCCTGGCGCCCGGTCGAACACTGGGGCGACCGCAGCGCCGTCGGCACCGATGTCCTCTATACGCTGCTGGCGCGGCTGGGGCTGCTGCCAATGCTGGCCTTCATCCTGCTGGCCTCGCTGCAGGCGCGGCTGGAGGGTGCGATCACCGACACCGGCTGGATCGTGCCATCGCTCGAATCCCTGGCGCCCTGGTTGCGCGACCAGCCCTTCGTCGCCTTCGCGGTCTATGTCGTGGTGCTGGATTTCGGCGAATACTGGCGGCACCGCTTCCAGCATCGCATCGGTTGGTGGTGGGCGCTGCATTCGCTGCACCACGCGCAGACCCAGATGACCTTCTGGACCGACGACCGGAACCACATACTGGACGACTGCATCGCGGCCCTGTGGTTCGGCGGACTGGCATTGCTGATCGGCGTGCCGCCGGGGCAGTTCCCGCTGGTCGTGCTGGTGCTGCGCCTGGCGGAAAGTCTCAGCCACGCGAATGTGCGGCTGTCATTCGGTGCGATAGGGGAACGCATGGTGGTCTCGCCGCGGTTCCATCGTCTGCACCACGGGCTGCTGTCGGCCGGCGACGCGGGCAAGAATTACGGCGTTCTGCTGCCGGTCTGGGACTGGATCTTCGGCACCGCCGATTTCCGCCGCGACCAGTTCCCGCTCACGGGCGACCCCGACGCGACGCCGGTGATGGCCCATGGCGGTTGGCTGCGGCAGCAGGGGGAGGGCTTCCGGCGCCTGTGGAGCAGCCTGCGGGGGCGCATGGTGTGACGGGCCAGGGCTGATGGGTCAGCGCTTGCCCTCAAGCCGGTCCAGCACACCCAGCACCACGACACCCGCCAGGAAGGAGCCGTGCAGCAACAGGCCCATGTAGATGTCGCGATCGCTGTAGTCACCCATCTTCATGAACATGGTCAGCAGATGGATGCTGCTGATCGCGACGATCGAGGTCGCCAGCTTGATCTTCATGTTGCCCGGATCGACTTCCCCGACCCAGGACACGCCCTTGCCGTCCGAGGCAGCCGACAAGCGGCTGACCAGACTGTGGTAGGAGGCGATGGCAACCGTTGCGACCAGCGAGGCGACCAACGCCGAATCGAGCAGGTACAGCATTTTCAGCAGCACGTCGTCGTCGGACATGGTGAAAAGGTCGGTGGCGAAGGTGAACAGCTTGTAGATGAAGCGGGCGGCGTAAAGCAGGAGCCCGACCATCAGGCCCAGGAAGAAAACCGTCAGAACGTGCCGGCTCGCGAGCATGGTCTTGTCGAGCGGTGTCGCCATGGTGGACCCTCCGGGGTGCAGAAACGCCACATTGGTGGCTTGAGGCAACGAGGCAATGAGCATCAGGCGATGGGCCGAGGAATCCCGACTGTCGGGCGCGACCATGGGCGGGGGGCTGATCTGGCTCGCCGGCCAGGTCGCCGATGACCCGACTGCCGACACCGAAGGCCAGACCGCCGATGTCCTGGCCCAGATCGACGCGCTGCTGGCCGAGGCCGGCACCGACAAGCGCGCCCTGCTTTCGGTCACGGTCGTGCTGGCGGACGTTGGTGATGCGCCGGCGATGAACCGCGCCTGGGACGCTTGGCTCGCGCCCGGCCACAAGCCGGCGCGCATGACGATCCAGGCGGCTCTGGTCGATCCGCGCTGGCGGGTCGAGATCACCGCCGTTGCCCTGGCGCCGCCGCCAGCGGATCAGGGGACGCCGTGAACGCCGGCCCGCGCCGCAGGCAGGCTAGGGCAATATCCGCCCATCGGATGAAGGCATCCGCCTGCTGGCCGGTTTGCAGATGGTGGCAGGCCAGGTGCTGGTGCTGTTCGGCTTTGCCGAGGTGATGCGCAGCCGCCGTGCACAGGAACTGGATGCCGAGGAACCCAAACGGGCCCACCCCGACCGCGTGTCGCCTGTTGCGGACGAAGCGCACGCCGGCATCCCACGGCCACGCGCACCCGCCGAAGCGCCGCCGCGTTGACGGGGCGGCATATCCTTGCCGCGGCGCCGCCGTCCGGCTGCCGCAATCGCTGGGCATTGTCGCCTTTCTCGATCCGGAACACCGCATGACCACCGCCGCTGCCCCGACCGCTGTCATCGCCAGCCCCGATCCGGCCTTCTGGGCCGGGCGCCGCGTGCTCGTCACGGGTGGCGCGGGCTTCCTGGGCTCCGGCCTGTGCCATGCCCTGGTCGGCTTCGGTGCCGAGGTCGTGGCGCTCGATGCGATGCTGGCGGGGTCGGCGGCGCACCCGGCCAATCTGGCTGGGCTGCCGGTGCGGGTGCTCAGGCGCGACCTGCGCGATGCCGACCTGGAAGCGGCCTGCGGTGGGTTTTCCGTGCTGTTCAACCTCGCGGCCCAGACCAGCCATGCCGGTGGCCAGCGCGACCCGGCAACGGATGTGGACATCAACACCACGGCGCAGATCCGCCTGATCCTGGCGATGCGCGAGGCTGCCCCCCGCGCCATCGTGGTCCACGCCTCGACCCGCCAATTCTACGGCAAGCCGCAGTGGCTGCCGGTGACCGAGGACCACCCGATCGCGCCGCCGGACGCCAATGGCGTCTCGAAATTCGCCGGCGAACAATACTGGCTGCTGGAACATCGGGTGCATGGCCGCCCGGTGGTGTCGCTGCGGCTGACCAACTGCTATGGCCCGCGCATGCGGATTTTCGACGCGCGGCAAACCTTCGTCGGGATCTGGCTGCGCCGGGTGATCGAGGGCGATGCCTTCGAGGTCTGGGGCGGTGAGCAGATGCGCGACCTGACCTACCTCGACGACGTGACCAGCGCCTTCCTGCTGGCCGCGGAAAAGCCAGCCTGTCACGGCCGGGTGTTCAACCTGGGCGGTGGCCCACCGGTGACCCTGCTGGAACTGGCGGATGCGCTGGTCGCCGCCAATGGCGCCGGCTCCTACGTCATGAAAAGCTTTCCGCCCGAGGCCAAGGCCATCGACATCGGATCGTACCACGCCGACGATCACGCCTTCCGCGCGGCCTCCGGCTGGGCGCCGAAGGTGGGTCTGGCCGATGGCCTGGCGCGCAGCCTGGATTTCTTCCGCCCGCGACTCGCGGCCTATACGCTAGAGGTGCCGTCATGAACGTCCCGCTGACCCCCATCATCCCCCAGGCCGACCCCGGCGCCGCCTATCGCGCGCAGCAACCCGCCATCGATGCCGCCGTGGCCCGGGCGCTCGCCTCCGGCTGGTACATCCTGGGCCGCGAGGGCGCGGCGTTCGAGGCGGAATACGCCGCCTGGACCGGCCCTGGCCAGCATGCTGTTGGCTGTGCCAACGGCACCGATGCCATCGCACTGATCCTGCGCGGCATGGGCATCGGCGCGGGGGCGACGGTCGTGACCGTCAGCCATACCGCCGTCGCGACGGTGGCCGCCATCGAGATGGCGGGGGCGACACCGCTGCTGCTCGACATCGACCCCGACCATTTCACCATGGACCCGGACGAGTTGGTGGCCGTGCTGGAGGACCCGCCGCCGGGGCTGCCGCCGATCCGCGCCGTGATCCCGGTCCACATCTACGGCCAGATGACCGAGATGGGGCCGATGCTGGAAGCCTGCCGCAAGGCCGGCGTGGCGCTGATCGAGGATGTCTCCCAGGCGCATGGCGCGAGCCTGGACGGCGCCCGCGCCGGCACCCTGGGCGATGCCGCGGCCTATTCGCTGTATCCGACCAAGAACCTGGGCGCGCTGGGCGATGGCGGCGTGCTGACCACGCCGGACGCCGACCTCGCCGCCCGGATCGCCGCCATCCGCCAATATGGCTGGAAGGAACGCTACGTCAGCGACCTGGTGGGGATAAACTCGCGCCTCGATGAACTCCAGGCCGCCATCCTGCGGGTGCGCCTGCCGCTTCTCGACGCTGCCAACGCGCGGCGCGGCGCGATCGCCGCCGCCTATGACGCGGCGCTTGCCGACGGCCCGTATCAGCCGCCGGCGCGGCGGGACGGCTACGGCCATGTCTTCCATCAATACGTCTTGCGCGTGCCGCAGCGCACGGCGCTGATGGCGCGGCTGCGGACCGAAGGGGTTGGGACCGGTATTCATTACCCGGTGCCCGTCCATCTTCAGGGCGCCTATCGCGACCGCGTCGCCCTCGGCCCCGCCGGCTGCGGCGAGACCGAGGCCGCGGCGCATGAGGTCATGAGCCTGCCGATGTTCCCCGAACTGACCGACGCCCAGGTCGAGGCAGTTTGCGCGGCGCTGCGGCGGTTGGCGACCTGACAGGGTCACCGGCTTTCATCTCTCGGTCATGGCGACAGCCAGGGCAGCGGACCGAGGCCGCCATCGCGGCCGCACCCGACACCGCGACCCGCCGCGCCCTGGTCGTCGTCCGCGCCGGCCTGCTGAGCCACCGCCTGGCCTTGGCACATACCCATGTCCGGCTGAATGCGGCGCAGTTGCACAACGCGATCCGCCAAAGGCTCGACATCGCGGCGACGCCGGACCGGCTGGTGCTGCTGCACGCGTTGCGGCTGACCTTGATCAAGCGCATCTGGCTGCTGGCGGTTTCGGTGCCTGACTTCTCACCCCGGCATGGCGCGACCCGCGACACGGTGCCGAACGCGATGCTGCGGCTGGAAGTGGAGCCGGCGCTCGCGGCGCTGGAGGAGATTTTTCCGGCGCTGACCGATCCCGCCGGGGGGCTGGATTTTTGCAAACCGGCGCCGCCGCGCGAAGGCACTGATTATGCCCGCGAACATGCCGCGATCTTCCAGCCGATCCGCCGGCTGTTTGCCCTGACGCGGGAGTGTTCGGCGGCGATCGCGCATGAGGTGGGGGCGTTCGGGTAGAGGCGTCATTCGACGCTGAAGGCCCGCCTGATTTCCAGCCGACCCTTCGGCGTCACCGTGACGGCGCGCGTGCCCGCGATCCGGCGCACCCAATCGTGCCGGAAGCAGGCGTCGCAGAGCGCGGCCCCGATCACGCCCGCGAGATGCGGGCGGCGCTCGCTCCAATCCAGGCAAGGGCGGCAGAACACCCGGCTGCCAGAACGCCGCGTGGCCAGGTCCAGGCCAATGCCTTCCAGGAACAGCGCCCCGTCAGGGGTCAAAGCACCGCCATCCGCCGTAAACGCGATCTGCCCACGCGCGACCATGGCATCGGTCATGGCGACTGCGAGCGGTCCGGCCAGATGGTCATAACAGGTCCTGGCGGCACGCATCGCCTGATCACGCGGGCCGACGACGACGGGGCGCGGCAGCTTGGCTTCGACCCCGCCGGCCATCGCCATCATGCCTGCCAACATGCGGGCCACCTCCGGCGAGGCCAGCCGGTGGTAGCGGTGCCGTCCTTGCCGTTCCTCCGCCAGCAGTCCGGCGGTGCTGAGCCGCAACAGGTGGCCGCTGGCGGCTTGTGGCGCGACACGGGCGGCGCGGGCCAACTCGCTCGCGGTCAGTGCACGCCCATCCATCAGCGCCACCAGCATGCCGGCGCGGGTGGGATCGCCCAGCAGGGCCACGATGTCGGCGGTGTCCTTGAGCGGCCGGTCGGCGTCGCCGCCGATCAGGTTTTCAGCCTGATGGATCGAGGCCGGTTGCGACGTGTCGCGCGTCATGGACACTGGTGCGCATTCCCTGGCCAGTGTGTCGGGGCGACGCTCCACAACATTCCGGCGGGGGCGCTCATCCCGGCATCGCCTTCATCGCCTCGGTCGTATCGAAGTCCCGCAGCACCGCATCATCCGCGATCTCGACCTCGACCACGGACTCGCCATGCACGCCCGCCAGGTGCCGGGCGCCGACATCACCGGAGACCGCCATCATCTCGGGGATCAGGGCGCGGTCCCAGAGCATCGGGTTGCCCTGTTTGCCGCGGCAGGTCGGCATGACGATCCGTGCCCCTTCCTCAGGGTCGAAGGCGGCGATCAGTCGGTCCATCATGGCGCCGGTGACCAGCGGCATGTCGCCCAGGCACACCATCACGCCCTCGGCCTCGGGCGGCACCGCCTGCAAACCGGCGCGCAGGCTGGCGGACAGGCCTTCGGCGAAATCCTCGGCATGGGCGAAGACGACGGGGCGGCCGACCAGGGCCTCCTCGATGCGTTCGCGTTCATGCCCCGTCACCACGATCACCGGTCGGGCGTGGCTGGCGAGCGCATGGTCCACCACGCGGGCGATCATCGTGGCCCCCTTGGCGTCGGCCACCAGCAGCTTGTTCAGCGGCGCCATGCGGCGCGACCGGCCGGCCGCCATGATGAGTGCGGCGACCCGGCGGCCACGGCGGGGGGCGATGGCCGGGGCAGGGGTGCGGGCCGCCTGTTCGCGCGGCAGCGGGCGCAGCTCGATCTCCTTCAGCAACCCGCCGACGCCCATCGCCATCACGTCCTGCGCGGTCACGGTCAGGCCAGCGAAAATGCGCTGCAATACCCAGTCGAAGCCATTGAGTTTCGGCGACCGCGCGCAGCCAGGCAGCACCAGCGCCGGGGTCCCGCCGATGGAACCCAGGCAGATCAGGTTCCCCGGATCGACCGGCATGCCGAAGTGCTCGATGCGGCCACCCGCGCGGATGATCGCCGCCGGCCCCACATCGCGTCGGTCCACCGTCGCCGAGGCGCCGGCCACGAGCAGCAATTCCGCCCCCGCACGCCGCAGCCGTGCCAGGCGTTCGGCCAACGCGCTTTCGTCATGCGCGCAGAATTCGGCCGGCATCAACGCGCCGCAGAGGCCAAGGACGCGCTCCGCGGTCGCCTCCACCGCGCCTTGCATCACACTGTCCTTGATGCCCGGCAGTTCGGTCAGCACCAGCCCGACCTTCAGCGGGCGGAACGGCAGCAGGGTCAGCGCGCGGCGGGGCTTGAGAATGGCCTCGGCCACCGCCAGCACCTGCCCCGGCACGGCGAAGGGGATGACCTTGATCGTCGCCAGCATGTCGCGTGCCTGGACCGGGCTGTAGTTGGCCAGGGTCGCGATGGTCAGGCTCTCGTCGATGCCGTTGAGCCGGTCGATGATGGCCGGTTCGAGCACGAGCAGACCCGCCGTTTCGGCCAGCAGGTTCACCCGGCCGGTGACGGCGCGGGTGCGGGCGACCAGCGGGGTGGCCATGGCCTCGGCGATGCGGTGGGCGGCCTCGTCCTCGGGCACGTCGCCCGGTTCCATCCGGGCAGCAACGACCTCGTTCTTGCCGGCGGCGCGCAGCGCCTCGATCGCGTCGGCGTCGAGCACCGTGCCCTTCTTCAGCACCCGGCCCGGCAGACGCTGGGTATGCACGAGGACCGCGCCCCGTGCCTCGGCCAGCGGTGTCGGGCCGAAGATCATGCGGGCTTGCCGCGGCGGACGGCGACGATCTGGGCGATGATCGACAGCGCGATTTCGGGGGCGGTGATGGCGCCGATGTCGAGGCCGACAGGGGCATGGATGCGGGCCACGGCATCGGGCCCATGGCCGAGCTCGGCCAGCCGTTCCAGGCGCTTGGCATGGGTGCGACGGCTGCCGAGCGCACCGATGTAGAAGGCGGGGCTCGCCAATGCCCGGTCGAGCGCCGGGTCGTCGAGCTTCGGGTCATGCGTAAGGGTGACGATGGCGGTGCGGGTATCCGGTGCCAGGACCACCATCGCATCATCCGGCCAGTCATGCGTCATCGCGACATCGCCGGAAAACCGGTCGGCCGTGGCGAAGGCGCGGCGCGGATCGACGATGGTGACCGCGAAGCCTGCCGCGGCGGCCATCGGCACCAGGCTTTGCGCGACATGCACCGCACCCACCACGATCAACCGCAGCGCCGGGTTCTGCGGCTGGATGAACCAGGCTGCATCGCCCAGCGTGACGTTCTGCGCGCGGTCGTCGCGCAGGGCGCCGGCCGCCGCCAGGGCAAGCTCCGGGGCCACCATGTCATCGGGGTAGAGCGCCTGGGCGCCATCGGTCAGCCGGGTGAGCAACGCCACCGGGCGGTTGGCGGCCTGGGCCATGCGCAGACGGGTCAGGGTTTCCGGGGTCATGCCAGCGGCTCGACGAAGACCTTCAGCTTGCCGCCGCAGGCCAGGCCCACTTCCCAGGCGCGTTCGTCGGAAATGCCGTAGTCCAGCAGGCGGGGCGTGCCGCTGGCCATGACCGCCTGGGCGACCTCGGCGACCGCCCCCTCGATGCAGCCGCCCGAGACGCTGCCGGCCATCCGGCCTGAGGCCGTGACGGCAAGGCGCGATCCGGCGGGCCGGGGAGAGGAGCCCCAGGTTTCGACGACGGTTGCCAGGGCGACCTGCTCCCCCGCCTCGCGCCAGGCGGCGGCGGTGGCCAGGATGTTGTCGGCGTCGGCGCTCATGGCGATGTCCTTTTTGGGCGATGGTCGCTGAGTGTCGCGACCAGATCCCGCAATGCGTTCAGATTGTGCACCGGCCGGTGTTCATGGACATGCGGCATCAATGCACGGGCGCCCTGCGATTTGGGCTGGAACCCCTCCCATCGCAACAGCGGGTTCAGCCAGATCAGCCGCCGGCAGGAGCGGTGCAGCCGGTCGGCGGCCTCGGCCAGCCCCGCAGCCCCCTGGCGATCCAGCCCATCGGTGATCAGCAGCACCACGGCCCCCTGGCCGAGCACGCGCCGCGCCCAATCGTGATTGAAGCGCGCCAGGGACTCGCCGATACGGGTGCCGCCGGACCAGTCGGGCACGGCGTGGCTGACCATTTCGAAGGCGACCTCCGGGTCGCGGGCCTTGAGCGCACGGGTCACGTTGGACAGGCGGGTGCCGAAAAGGAAAGTGTGCACCCGGTCCCGGTCATTCGCCACGGCATGCAGGAAATGCAGCAATATCTGTGCATAACGCGCCATGCTTCCACTGATATCGCAGAGGACGACCAAAGGCGGCGCGCGCACCACCCGGCGCTTGCGGGCGATCCCCAAAACCTCACCTCCTGTGCGAAGACTGTCCCGCAAAGTCCTGCGCAAATCCAGTTTCGACCCTGCCGTGTGCATCTGGAACCGCCGCGTCGGCCGTTCGTCGAGCGGCAGGCGCAGCTTGTGGATTTCGCGCTTGGCCTCGGCGATCTCGGCGGCGCCCATGGCCTCGAAATCCATCTTCATCAGGCGTTCATGGTCGGAGACGGTCATCGCCACCTGCAACGGCGGCGGTTCTTCCTGCCGGGGCGGCGGGGGCGGCGGCGGGCGGTCGCCTTGCAAGGCCTCGGCGATCCGGCGGGAGGCCGGGGGCGGGCGGTGCTTGTCCTTCACCCCGTCCAGCAGCGCCATGGCGGCGGCGTGCCGGGCGGCCTCGGGGTCGCGCCAGAACAGCGAAAAGGCCTGGTCGAACACCTCGGCCTGGTCGTGGCGGCGGATCATCGCGGCGCGCAGGGCGGCCTGCACCTGGTGGCGGTTGCCGATGTCGATGCGGGTAAGTGCCTCGGCCGCCAGCAGGGCATCGGACGGGCCGAGCGGCAACCCCGCACGGCGCAGCAGGCGGACGAAAGCGAGGAGGTTGGGGGCGAGGGCCGCGGCCATCAGGCCGCCCGGCCGGCCTTCGCCTCGACCACCAGCCGGGCGGCTTCGGCGCCGCGCAGCTTGGCGATGTCGTCCTGGTATTTCAGCAAGGCGCCGAGGGTTTCATCGACCAGGGCGGGTTCCAACTCGGTCGCGTTCAGCGCGGTCAGCGCCTGCGCCCAGTCGATGGTCTCGGCCACCCCGGGCAGCTTGAAAAAATCCCCGGCACGCACGCGCTGGACGAAGGCGACCACCTGGCCGGACAGGGTTGCCGACACACCCGGCGCCCGCAGGGCCAGGATGGCGCGTTCGCGGGCGGCATCGGGATAGTCCACCCAGTGATACAGGCAGCGCCGGCGGATGGCGTCATGCACTTCCCGTGTACGATTGGAGGTGATGACCACGACCGGTGGCGTTTCGGCACGGATGGTGCCGAGTTCGGGGATGGTGATCTGGAAATCGGCGAGGATTTCCAAAAGGAACGCCTCGAAGGGTTCGTCGGCGCGGTCCAACTCGTCGATCAGCAGCACCGCCGGCGTGCCGGTCAGCGCCGACAGCAGCGGCCGTTCGGTGAGGAAGCGGCGGTCGTAGAGGTCGGTCGCGAGGCGATCGCGGTCGGTGATGCCGGCGGCCTCCGCCATGCGAATTTCCATCAACTGGCGCGCATGGTCCCATTCATAGGCCGCGGCCGACAGGTCGAGCCCGTCATAGCACTGCAACCGCACCAGCCGCCGGCCAAGCCGTTCGGCCAAGACCTTGGCGATTTCGGTCTTGCCCGTACCTGGCTCGCCTTCGAGGAACAGCGGCCGGCCCATGGTCAGGGCGAGATGCACCGTGGTGGCGAGGGCGGTATCGGCGACGTAGCCGCCTTCGGCCAGCAGCCGGCGGGTGTCGTCAACGCTCGCGGGCATGCTCATCGGTAGAGGAACAACAGGATCATGATGATCGTCTGGAAGAAGGCGCCGATCCAGAAGACCAGCGACAAGCCGAGGAATTCCGAGGGGATCAGGGCAAAGATCGAAATCGCGGCATTCGGCGGCGGCGGCGCGACGGCGGCGGGGCTGCCTTGCGGCGCATTGGCCGCGGCGACCTGGGCCTGGAAGCGGTCGAAGAACTGGTCGGCCATCTGCTTGGCGGTGCTGTCGATCAGCCGCGCACCCAACTGGGCGATCTTGCCGCCGACCTGGACCTTGACGTTGTAGGTCAGGTTTGTGGTGGTCGGGCTGGCTTCGGCCAGGGCCACATCCGCACCGCCTTTCGCAAAACCCATGGCACCGCCATTGCCGTCGCCCGAGATCGTGTAGCTGACCGGGGCCACGACATTGTTGAGCTTCACCTTGCCGGAGAACTTCGCCGCCATCGGGCCAATCTTGAGGGCGAGTTTGGCCTCGAAGGCGTCCTCGGCCGTGCGGATCACGCTTTCGCAGCCGGGGATCGAGGTCTGCAGCACGGCGGGATCGTTCAACGCTTCCCAGACCCGGGCGCGCGGGGCGGCGATCAGCCGCTCACCGGTCATTTCCATGTTTCAGACTCCAGAAGCGCGATGTCGCAACCTAGGTCCGGGGCGGCGAATGGCAAAGGGGGGCGGCGTGGCCCCGTTGTGTGACGAGCGCCGCGAAGCCGTGTAGGGGCAAATAAGGGGGGCATCATGAAGTCTGTGCTGACGGGTTTTTCCATCGGGATGCTGCCGCTGCCGGTGCTGGCGGCCGCCACCGATGGGCGCGACATGTCGCTGCTTTGGGGGCTACCTTTCGCCGGCGTGTTGCTGTCGATCGCGCTGATGCCGTTGTTTGCCGGGCAGATCTGGCATCACCACTATGGGAAGATCGCAGCCGGTTGGTCGGCCCTGTTCGTCGTGCCCTTCGCCGCGGTCTTTGGGCCGGGGGCAGCCTGGGCCGAGGTCAGCTACGTGTTGATCACCGAATACCTGCCCTTCATCACCCTGCTTCTGGCGCTCTACACCACGGGTGGCGGGGTCTTGCTCAAGGGCAGCCTGGTCGGCACGCCGGCCACCAACACCGCGCTGCTGCTGGTGGGAACGCTTGTCGCCAGTGTGATGGGCACCACCGGCGCCTCGATGCTGCTGATCCGTCCGGTGCTGCGCGCCAATGCCTTCCGCAAGCGCAAGACCCATACGTTTGTCTTTTTCATCTTTCTGGTCAGCAACGTCGGCGGTAGCCTGACGCCGCTTGGTGACCCGCCGCTGTATCTTGGTTTCTT
The DNA here is from genome assembly GCA_038249305.1 of Acetobacterales bacterium. Classification (GTDB taxonomy): domain Bacteria; phylum Pseudomonadota; class Alphaproteobacteria; order Acetobacterales; family Acetobacteraceae; genus Humitalea. Next base: position 6,680 of record JBBRWI010000034.1, on the reverse strand, counting down.
GCAGGGCGTGTCGTTTTTTTGGCCGACGACGCATCTGTTCGGCGAATTCCTGGTCTGCGCGGTGATCCTGCTTGGCGTCTACTACCTGCTGGATTCCTGGGCCTGGGCCAAGGAGAAGCCGGTCGCCCCGGTCGAGGCGCGCGTCGAGCCGCTGCGGATCGAGGGTTGGCACAATATCGCGCTGCTCGGTGTCATCGTCGCGGGCGTGCTGATGCAGGGCGTCTGGCAGGCCAGCCAACTGCGCCTGCTCGGCCAGGAAGTCGGGTTGGAGCGCCTGGTCGCCATGGGCATCTTTTTGGCCGTCACCCTCGTGTCCTATCGTATGACCAGCGCTGCGCTGCGGGACGCGAACGGCTTTGCCTGGGGGGCGATCATCGAGGTTGCCAAGCTGTTCGCCGCGATCTTCCTGTGCATGGCGCCAGTGTTGGCGATCCTGAAGGCCGGGATGGAGGGGGCTGCGGCCCCGCTCGTCGCGCTGACCACCGATGCCATGGGTGCCAAGATCCCTTGGGTGTATTTCTGGCTGACCGGCATCCTGTCGTCGTTCCTGGACAACGCGCCGACGTATCTGGTGTTCTTCAACCTCGCGGGCGGGGATGCGGCCTATCTGATGGGGGAGGGGGCGCTGATCCTGGCCGCGATTTCCTGCGGTGCGGTGTTCATGGGGGCGGTTTCCTATATCGGCAACGCGCCGAACTTCATGGTCAAGGCGATCGTCGAGGAAGCGGGCGTCAGGATACCGTCGTTTTTCGGCTATGTCGGCTGGGCGGCGGTGTTCCTGATGCCTTTGTTCGTGCTGGTGACCGTGATTTTTTTCTGATCCCCGGCGATCGCCGCCCCACTCGCTGGCCGAATCCGGTTGTGGATCGGTCGCGAGGCAAAGTGAAAAGCCCCTGGCTGCGAAGGTATGACACTCGGATGTCGCGGTTTGGGTCGATCGTTCCTGGCACCGGGGACGCCTGGAGCACGGTCCAGCCGATCCGCGCACTGACCGGGCTGCGGGGGATCGCCGCCTGGCGGGTGGTGCTGTTTCACGTCCGCGAGAAGCCGCTTGAGGGAGCCGGCAGCCGCAAACGCCGGATGCTTCAACTCCGCTTCGCGCCGACCGGCGGCGGGATGAGCGACCCGCCATCGCGCCCGCGTGACCGCACGGCCAACGCCTTCGCGCCCGCTCCTGCAACTTGGCGTGTCACCGTGTCGGCTTGGCGCAATCGATGCATCTGGTGAGCGAGGCAGGTGGAGAGCGCGAACATGTAATAGAGCATCGGCTGGAACCCGATGCCGATGAAGGCTCCGCAGGCCAGGAGCGTCACCAGCGACACTTCCAGCGCGTAGGCCAGGTCGCGGAGCCATTCCATGCCTTCGGTGCGGCGGGCCCAACGGGCGACGCGGTGGAAATTCAAGAAACTGGTCAACACCAGGCCCAAGAACAGGGCCAGGCCCGGCCAGCCGTGTTCGCCCAGGATTTCGAAGTAGATGCTGTGGAACGCCCTGCCGCGCTCCACGATTTCGGGCTGCTCCGAACCTGGCGGGCTGGGATAGCGAATCTCGTTGATTTCGAAGGCTTGGAAGCCACCGCCCATCGGGCGCTCGGCCACGAAGCCGAGCGTCCAGCGCCAGATCAAAACGCGCCCAAACGCCGAGTTTTCGGACTGGAAGGTCGCGACAGTCGACATACGGCTGTTCCAAGCGTCGGTGGTGAACGCCATCACCCCCAGCAGCGCCCCCACGCCGATGACGCCGAACAGCAGCTTGTGCCGGCTGCGCAGCCACAGGGCGATGCCGACGACGGCCATGCCGATCATGCCGGTGCGCGCGTAGGTGCCGATGGCGCAGGTGACGGTGATCACCGCGAAGCCGATGTAGATCAGGCTGGTCCAGGAATTTTTGGGGACAAGCAAGGTGTGCTGGCGAAGGAAGAGGAGGATCGGCAGCATCATCAGCGCGACGGCGGCCAGCATGCTGCCCTCGGCCATACCGCTGTTGCCGTGGACGATGCCCAACGACCGCCCATACCCACCGCCGCTAAGGATGGTCTTCAACCCCACGGGCACGACGTGGACCGCCAGCGAGAACACATAGATCTGCAGGAAGGCTTCGATCTGGACGCGCGAGCGGATGATGAAAGGGATGAAGGCCGAGAACAAAAGCGTTTTCACCGCCCAATCCCACTTCTCCCAGGCGGATGCCGGAACAACCGCGAACGCCGCCGTGGTGATGGTCACCCAGGCCGCGAACAGGAGGACCAAGACAAGCTGCCAGGAAACCGGCGGCGGCGACCGTCGATCGAGCATAAAGTAGGATCCGAGCGCCAGCACCGCCATGATCATCGATACCGGTATCTGCGTGATGATCGACTGCACGACATTCTGAGGCGTGAAGGTATCGACCCAAACGTAGCCCAGGCTGAACGCGAACGGGGCGGCGACGCCCAGGATGATGAAAGCGAGGTAGATCAGGGTGACCCAGAGAGGACGCAGCATCGGCCGGGCCTAGGGCGCCGGCCGGCCGGGCCTGGCGGGTGGCTTGTCGGCCCCGGCCTGCCTCACCACCGCGGCACGTTGCCGCCACCCGTGCGCCGCATCCGGCACGACGATATCGTTGGCCTCGGCGGGCGCCACCGGCCGATCAAACCACGGCACCCTTGCATCGAGCAGGACCGCGCGGACCAAGACGAAGATGCACATGATGGTGCTGAACAGGATGGTCGCAATATCGATCATGACGCCCCCAAACCCGCCCGGCGTTCCTGCCGCGGAAAAAGTGACTGCTACACGTCGGCAAGCCCGCGCGGCAAGCGCGATCGAAATCCCTACATACCGTAATGGCAACGAGAGGCTGACGCCAGGCCTGCTCTCCGGTCCCCGCGGCCAGAGCATTGCCGCGCCTGATCCGATCGCATAAAAATATGCATCGCACGCTTGCGGTTTGCACCTGAGGGGATCGGCCCTCCGGAGCTTTCACCCGCGGCGCCGTGCGCAGGAGAAGCGCGGTGAGTCCAGCCTATGATGCGCAGATCCAACCCCTGATTGAGCGGTACTACCCGCCCGCCACCCATCCCTACGAACGCCTGAAGAATGAACTCCAGGGCAGGTTGCGCCCTGATGCCACCGTGCTCGAAATCGGCTGCGGGCGCAGCGCCCCGGTGCTTTCCACCATGAAGGGCCAAGCCGGGCGCCTTATCGGCATCGATGTGGTGGAATTCACCGCCGAGGATCCTGCGCTCGAGCTTTGGCGCGGTGACGTGACCGCGATGACGCAGATCGCCGATGGCAGCGTCGATCTTGCCTTCTCCCGCAGCGTGATGGAACATATCGAGGACGTTGACCGCGCCTATGCCGAGATCAGCCGGGTCCTGGCACCGGGCGGGACATATGTCTTCCTCACGCCGAATTTCTGGGACTACGCCAGCCTGATTTCATGGGTTGTGCCGAATGCCCTGCACGGCCGCATCGTCCGCGCCACTGAAGGGCGGGAGGAAGAAGATGTCTTCCCAACGCATTACCGATCGAATACCGGCCGCGCCATTCGCCGTCTCTCGTCCGGGGCGGGGCTGTCCGTGCAGAGCCTGCAACACCTCGGCCAATACCCGTCCTACTTCCGCTTCAGCCCCTCGCTGTTCCATCTCGGTTGTGTATACGGCAAGCTGCTTCAGCGTTTCCGGCCACTGAACGGGCTGCAAGGCTGGATTCTTTGCGTGGTGCGCAAGGCACCCTAGAGCACGAGATCGATCCAAGTGGATCGATCTCGTGCTCTAGAAGCCGTTGAATCTAGAGCAAGAAATCGGATCAGATGATTCCATCTGATCCGATATTGCTTTAGCGATCCGGGCGGAACCCAGAGGCTGCGGCATACCAGCCAAGCCCGATCCATTCATGCAGGGCATAGGCAGAATCCGACAGCGCGCGGGCCGTCGGGATTAGAGCCGCCGCCGTCAACGCCTCGGAAGCGACATGGCTCGCCGCCGCGGGAATGGCCTCAAGCCCGGTGTCGCGGAAAGCCATCATGGCGCGCGGCAGATGCCAGGCATGGGTCACCACATAGACCGTTCGTATCGGCACCTCCGCGAGCATCCGTGCCGAAAAGCGCGCATTCTCGGCTGTATTCGTGGAAGCATCTTCCCGCCACCGCGTTTCGACACCGAAATCCTGCGCCAGGGATTCGGCCATCAGCGTCGCCATCGCTGGCTTGCTCGCCGTCACGGGCGGGGGGCCGCCGCTTACCATCAGCGGCAGGCGAGAGGCCCGCTGCAACCGGGCGGCGAACCGCACCCGCTCCAGGCTCAAAGCATCGACCGTATCGCCGCCATACATCGGCAACTGCCGATCCCTCCCGGCCGAGAGCACGATGATCGCTTCAGCGGGCCGCCCCTCGCCTGGCACGATCGGTGGGTACCATTGCAGGGACCGGATAAGCAGGACGGAAACATAGGGCGTGCTGAACAGATAGAGGCAGCCTATCGCCAGCAGCGACAAGGCACGGCACGCCCGCGGACGCCGGCGAAGCAGGAAAAGCAGCGCCAGCCAAACAAGAATGAGGCTGCCGGGCGGCAGCAGGAATTCCTTCAGCATACCGACATGCGCCCCATGGCCACCCAACCTGCCCGACCGGAGCCGTGCGGCCAAGGCCACCGGACCGCCGGCCGTTGGCCGATTGGTCTTGACCTGGCCCACTGACCCCCGCCCTCACGCACCGCGCCCGCCTGCCCATGCTGGCCCTGCCGCCCGGCCCGGTGCAAAATGCGCGGCGAAGGTGTCGCCTGACCCGGGCCGAAGGCTTCGCCTGACCCGAGCCGAAGGCCTCGCCTGACCCAAAAGGACCCGTCCCATGCCCTATGTCGTCGCAGCCGACCTCCCCGAAGCCCCGGCGGGGGACCGTTTCCGGGCGCTGCTCGCCCGCCCCGGCATCCTGCAACTGCCGGGCGCCCATACCGGCATCGCCGCACTTCTGGCGAAGCAGGCGGGGTTCGATGGGCTCTACATGTCCGGCGCCGCGATGTCGGCCACCATGGGGCTGCCCGATCTGGGCATGATCACCGTGGATGAGGTCTGCTTCTACATCCGCCAGGTCGCCCGGGCCGCCGGGCTGCCCATGCTGGTCGATGGCGACACCGGCTATGGCGAGGCGCTGAACGTCATGCACATGGTTCGCGCCTTTGAGGAAGCGGGCGCAGGGGCCGTGCACCTGGAAGACCAGCTGCTGCCCAAGAAATGCGGCCACCTGAACGACAAGAAGCTCGCCACCGCCGAGGACATGTCGGCCAAGGTCGCCGCCGCCCGCCGCGCGCGCCGGCACCTCTATATCATCGCGCGCACCGATGCCGTCGCCTCCGAAGGCATGGACGCCGCGGTGGACCGCGCGAAGCGTTACCTCGCCGCCGGCGCCGATGCGATCTTTCCCGAAGCCCTGCACACCGCCGAAATGTTCCGCGATTTCGCCGCCCGCATGCCCGGTGTGACCCTGCTCGCCAACATGACCGAATTCGGCCGCACGCCCTTCTTCACGGCGGAGGAGTTCGAGGCGATGGGCTATGGCATCGTGATCTGGCCGGTCAGCCACCTGAGGGTGGCGAATCAGGCGATGGCCCGGCTCTATGCCGCGATCAAGACCGACGGCGGCACGATGAAGCAGCTCGACCGGATGCAATCCCGCGCCCAGCTCTACGAAACCATCGGCTACCATACGTACGAGGCGCTGGACGCCTCGCTGGTGAAGACCGTCATTCCCGAAGGCATGCCGCAGTGACGGCGCCCTGCATCGTCGGCTGGGCCCATTCGGCCTTTGGCAAGCGCGACGACCTGCCGGATATCGAGGCCTTGATCGCCGATGTCAGCCGCGCCGCCATCGATGATGCAGGGGTCGCCCCGGCCGATATCGGCGGGGTTTTTGTCGGCCTCTTCAACGGCGGCTTCCAGAAGCAGGACTTTCCCGCCTCCCTGACCATGCAATCCGTGCCCGACCTACGCTGGGCCCGGGCCAGCCGCCACGAGAACGCCTGCGCCACCGGATCGGCCGCGATCCATGGCGCGCTGGACTGGCTGGCAGCGGGGCGCGGGCGCCTGGCGCTGGTGGTGGGGGCGGAAAAGATGACCGCGGTGCCGGGGGCGGCGGTCGGCGACATCCTGCTCGGCTGCGCCTACCGGCGGGAAGAAGGGCAGATCCCGAACGGTTTCGCCGGCGTCTTTGGGCGCATCGCCGAGGCCTATTTCCAGCGTCATGGCGACCAGTCAGACGCGCTGGCCGCGATCGCCGCCAAAAACCACCGCAACGGCGTGGACAACCCTTTTGCCCAGATGCGGCGCGACCTGGGCTATGATTTCTGCCGCACCGAGAGTGCGAAGAACCCCATGGTCGCGGGGCCGCTGAAGCGCACCGATTGTTCGCTGGTCTCGGATGGCGCGGCCGCCCTGGTGCTGGCCGATGCCGATACCGCCGCGGCCCTGGCCAAGTCCGTGCGCGTGCGGGCCGCCGTGCAGGTCAATGATTTCCTGCCGATCTCCGCCCGCGACATCATCCGCTTCGAGGGCTGCGCACGGGCCTGGGCGGCGGCCCATGCCGCGGCCGGGACCTCCATCGCCGACCTGGACCTGGTCGAAACCCACGACTGCTTCACCATCGCCGAGTTGATCGAATACGAAGCGATGGGCCTGGTGCCCGAAGGCCAGGGCGCGCGCGCGATC
>JBBRWI010000033.1:0-22588 GCA_038249305.1 Acetobacterales bacterium | reverse complement strand
CGCTTCCTGCATCAGGGCCGCCACCGCGGTGCCCTTGTCGGTGCCGCGCGGGCGGACTTCCCAGGCGGCGGAGGCGGCCATGAGCTCAAAGGCCGGCGCACCGCCGACCAGTTCCGCCATCGCTGCGCCCAGCATCGGCCCCGTTTCGGGCGCCATGCGATAGTGCAGCACCATCCCGGCCGGCTTTTGTTCAGCAATCACGCCGGGTGTCTTCGCTGCCCAGGCTGCCGCGGCGTCGCGCCAGGCGCCTGGCAAGGCGGGCATCGCCCCGCGAAGCGACGGGCCGCTGGGGGCCAACCGCAGCGCCAGGCCATGTTCGCCAGCCGTGGCCAGGCGCAGTGGTGCGAGAAACGCGTCAATCTCGGCGATCGTCCTGCCGGATACGATGGCCAACGCCCCGTCCAGACGACCAGCAACGGCCGCGAGATCCCTCCCGAGGTCGTGCGGGACGGCAACCAAATCCGGCCTGAGCGCCAGGTCCACCAGGGTGCCATCGAAATCGAGGAACACGGCGGCGCGCGAAAGGACCTCGCACGGCGAGGGAAGGCGACTTGCTTCCATGCCGGCCGAAAACGTCCGACCGCGCAGCCCGTTGCCTGGATCACGGCAACGTGAAGCGGACGCCAATCGGGCGGGACTACCCGCCCAGGCGCTGTTTCACCAGCGGCCCTGCCCGACCCATGTCCAGCGCCGCGCCATGCGCCGCCTTCAACGCGGCCATCACCTGGCCCATGTCCTTCACCGTGGCGGCACCCGAGGACGCGACGGCGGCATCGACCGCGGCGGCCAGCGCGGCCTCGTCCATCTGTTGCGGCAGATAGGTTTCGATCACCGCGATCTCGGCTTCTTCCTTGGCGACCAGTTCCGGCCGGTTGCCCTGGCGGTAGAGGTCCACCGATTCGCGCCGGCTTTTCACCATGCCGCGCAGCACGCCGACCAGCGCCGCGTCGTCGAGCGGCGGCGCCGGCCGGGCGGCGATGTCAGCGTCCTTGATCTTCGCCGTGATCATGCGGAGCGTGCCTACGCGCTCGGCCTCCCGGGCCAGCATGGCGGTCTTGAGGTCGGCGGTGAGCCGGGTTCGTGTATCTGTCATACCCAATTCCTGACACATTGGCGGCTGCCTGGGAAGTGATTTACCGACAAGCACCGGGTTTGGCTTGCCTTGGGAAGGGATTTCCCACACTATGGGCCAATGGCGACCGTCGAAGATATCCTGACCTTGCTCGGTGGTGCCGAGGCCGCGGCCACGCGCTGCGGCGTCGGCACCGAGGCGATACGCAAATGGCGCCAGGCCCGCGCCATCCCGCCCCGCCATTGGCCGACGGTGCTGGCGGCGACGGGGCTGAGCCTTTCGGACCTGGCGCCGGACGCGAATGCCGCAGCCCCGCCGCGCAACACGCTTCCGACCAAGGATCTGCTGATGCCCAACTCCCCTCCCCCCGGGGCCACCGCGGCGCTGGTGTTGGCCGATGGCACGGTGTTCTGGGGCCATGGCTTCGGCGCCCATGCGACCACGGTCGCGGAAATCTGCTTCAACACGTCGATGACCGGGTATCAGGAAATCCTGACCGACCCGTCCTACGCCGGGCAGAGCATCTGCTTCACCTTCCCCCACATCGGCAATACCGGCTGCAACCCCGATGACATCGAGGCGATGACCCCCCAGGCCCGCGGCCTGATCGTCAAATCCGATCCGACCGCCCCGGCATCCTGGCGCGCGACGCTGGACCTGCGCGCCTGGCTGGCCCGACATGGCATTCCCGGCATCGCGGGGCTGGACACGCGGGCGCTGACCATACGCATCCGCGACGGCGGGCCGCCCAGCGGCGTGATCCACCACCCGGCCGATGGCCGCTTCGACATCCCGGCGCTGACCGCCCAGGCCGCCGCATGGCCGGGGCTTGAGGGGATGGATCTGGCGCGCGAGGTCACCTGCCGCCAGGCCTACGACTGGGCCGAAGCCGCCTGGGATTTCGCGACCAACGCCTATGCCACCCAGGCGGCGCCGAAGTTCCGGGTCGTCGCGATGGATTATGGCGCCAAGCGTAACATCTTCCGCTGCCTGGCGGCGGCCGGATGCGCCGTGAAGGTGCTGCCGGCGACCGCGACGGCCGAGGATATCCTGGCCCACAGCCCGGACGGCGTGTTCCTGTCGAATGGGCCGGGCGATCCGGCGGCGACCGGCGTCTATGCGGTGCCCGCCATCCAGGGCGTGCTGGCGGCCGGCGTGCCGGTGTTCGGCATCTGCCTCGGCCACCAACTCCTGGCCCGCGCGCTGGGGGCCACGACTTTCAAGCTCGATCGCGGCCATCGCGGCGCGAACCATCCGGTGCAGGATCTGGCGACTGGGCGGGTGGAGATCACCGCGCAGAACCACGGTTTTGCCGTGGACCCCGCAAGCCTGCCGGACGGCGTGCGCGTCACCCATACCAGCCTGTTCGACGGCACCAACGAAGGCATCGCCAGCGACCGCCTGCCGGCGTTCAGCGTTCAATACCACCCCGAAGCCAGCCCCGGGCCGACCGACAGCCATTACCTGTTCGGCCGGTTCGTCGCGATGATGGAGGCACGCGCATGACCTTGTTCGACCTGACCGGCCGTGTGGCGCTGGTGACCGGCGGCAATGGCGGTATTGGCCTCGGCATGGCGCGCGGCCTGGTCGCCTGCGGTGCCCGCGTGGTGATCGCGGCGCGGGATGAGGCGAAGAACGCTGCCGCCCTGGCCGCTTTGGGCGACCACGCCATCGCGATCCACGCCGACCTGACCGCGCCGGGTGCCGCCGAACGGCTGATGGCGCATGTGCTGGATCAGGTCGGGCGGCTGGATATCCTGGTCAACAACGCCGGCACCAACCGCCGCGTGCGGCCCGAACTGGTCAGCGACGCCGATTGGGCGGCGGTGCTGGACATCAACCTGACGGCGCTGATGCGGATGAGCCGTGCGGCGCATCCCGCCCTGGTCGCGAGCGGCCGCGGGCGCATCATCAACATCGGCAGCATGCTGTCGCTGTTCGGCATGCCGTTCAGCCCGGCCTATGCCGCCAGCAAGGGCGCGGTCGTGCAATATACCAAGGCCTGCGCCACCGCCTGGGCCGCCGATGCCATCACGGTCAATGCCATCCTGCCGGGCTGGATCGACACGGAATTGACCCAGGGCGCGCGGCGCGATGTGCCGACCTTGAACGATGCGGTGCTGGCGCGGACGCCGATGAAGCGCTGGGGTGACCCCGCCGATTTTGCCGGCATCGCGGCCTTCCTGGCGAGCGATTCGGCGGCTTTCGTCACCGGGACCTCGATTGCGGTCGATGGCGGGTTTTCGGTCCAGGGGTGATGGACCCCACCGCCCTGCTGGCCTTCGCCGCCCTGTCGGTCGGGCTGGCAGCAACGCCCGGGCCGAACATGCTCTATCTGGTCAGCCGCACGCTGACGCAGGGGCGGCGAGCGGGGCTGGTGTCGCTGCTGGGCTGCCAGGCGGGCAGTGCGATCATCATGCTCGGCGCCGCGGTTGGCGTGACGGCGGCGCTGCTCGCGGTGCCCTATGCCTATGACGGGCTGCGCCTCGGCGGGGCCGCGTACCTGCTGTTCCTGGCCTGGCAATCGATCAGGCCCGGCGGGCAGCCGATCTTTGCCCCGCGCCCGATGCCGGTCGAATCCGATGCCCGGCTGTTTTCGGTCGGCATGGCGACGGCGGTGCTGAACCCCAAGGTTGCGCTGTTCTATGTGGCCGTGCTGCCGCCCTTCATGGACCCCGCGCTGGGCGGGTTGTTCTGGCAGGCGCTGGTGCTGGGCAGCATCCAGATCGTGATCTGCACCCTGTTCGATGCGGCGCTGCTGCTGGGCGCGGGCCGCGTCGCGCGGTTCCTGGCAACGCGGCCGGGGTGGCTTGCGGCGCAGCGCTGGGTGATGGCCGGCGCGCTGACCCTGTTGGCGGGCAAGCTGGCGCTGGACGGGCGGCGCTGATGTTCATCACGCTGGATTTTTCAGAAGTCTATGCCGGGCTGGGCCTCGCCGTGCTGGCCGCATCGGTCGCAACCCCGGTGCAGTTCCGGGCAGCGCTGCTGCCCATTCTTTTTTTCTTCGCCCGCAAGGGCTGAGCCGGACCATAGCCCCATGCCCAAGCGCACCGACATCAAGTCCATCCTGATCATCGGCGCCGGCCCGATCGTGATCGGCCAGGCCTGCGAGTTCGATTATTCCGGCGCCCAGGCCTGCAAGGCGCTGCGGGCGGAGGGCTATCGCGTCATCCTGGTCAACTCGAACCCCGCGACGATCATGACCGATCCGGGCCTGGCGGATGCGACCTACATCGAACCCATCACCGTCGAGATGGTGGAAAAGATCATCGCCCGCGAACGCCCGGATGCGCTGCTGCCGACCATGGGCGGTCAGACGGCGCTGAACACCGCGCTGAAACTGGCCGAGGCCGGCATCCTGGAAAAATACGGCTGCGAGCTGATCGGCGCCAAGGCCGAGGTCATCGACAAGGCCGAGGACCGGCTGAAGTTCCGCGATGCCATGGCCAAGATCGGCATCGAGAGCCCGAAAAGCGTCATCGCCCATACCATGGACGAAGCCCGCGCGGGCTTGGAGATCGTCAAGCTCCCCTGTGTCATCCGCCCATCCTTCACCCTCGGCGGCACCGGCGGCGGCATAGCGTATAATCGCGAGGAGTTCGAGCAGATCGTGACCTCCGGTCTCGCGGCCTCCATGACCACCGAGGTGCTGGTCGAGGAAAGCGTCCTGGGCTGGAAGGAGTTCGAGATGGAGGTGGTCCGCGACACCGCGGACAATTGCATCATCGTTTGCGCCATCGAGAACCTGGACCCGATGGGCATCCACACCGGCGACAGCGTGACCGTGGCGCCGGCGTTGACCCTGACCGACAAGGAATACCAGCGGCTGCGCGATGCCTCGATCGCCTGCCTGCGCGAAATCGGCGTCGATACCGGCGGATCGAACGTGCAATTCGGCATCAACCCGGTCGATGGAAGGGTGGTGGTGATCGAGATGAACCCGCGTGTTTCACGTTCTTCCGCGCTGGCGTCGAAGGCGACCGGATTCCCGATCGCCAAGATCGCGGCGAAACTGGCGGTCGGCTACACGCTCGACGAATTGAAGAACGACATCACCCGCGTCACCCCGGCATCGTTCGAGCCGACGATCGACTACGTCGTGGTGAAGATCCCGCGCTTCACCTTCGAAAAATTCCCCGGCACGCCGGCGACGCTGACCACCAGCATGAAGTCGGTGGGCGAAGCCATGGCGATCGGCCGCTGCTTCGCCGAAGCCTTCCAGAAGGGCCTGCGCTCGCTGGAAACCGGGCTCTCCGGCCTCGACGACTTCCCCGTGCCCGGCGATGGCAGCCGGGAGGCGTATTTCGCCGCCCTCGCCATCCCCCGGCCCGACCGCAGCCTGGTCGTGGCCCAGGCGTTTCGCGCCGGGCTGACGGTCGCGGAGATCCACGAGGCCTGCCGCTTCGACCCCTGGTTCCTCGAACAGATCGCCGACATCGTGCGGGCGGAGGCCGGCGTCATCGCCCATGGCCTGCCGGGCGATGCGACCGCGCTGCGCCGGCTCAAGGCGATGGGCTTTGCCGACCGGCGCCTCGCGACCCTGACCGGCACGACCGAGGCCGCCGTGACCACGGCGCGCGAGGCGCTGGGCGTGCTGCCCGTATTCAAGCGCATCGACACCTGTGCCGCCGAATTCGGCGCCGACACCTCGTACATGTATTCCACCTACGAAGGCGGTTTTGAGCCGCCCGTCTGCGAAAGCCGCCCCACCGACCGCCAGAAGATCATCATCCTCGGCGGCGGGCCGAATCGCATCGGCCAGGGCATCGAATTCGACTATTGCTGCGTCCATGCGGCCTATGCGCTGAAGGAGGCGGGCTTCGAGACCATCATGATCAACTGCAACCCGGAGACCGTCAGCACCGATTACGACACCTCCGACCGGCTGTATTTCGAGCCCCTGACGGCCGAGGACGTGATCGCCATCATCCGCCGCGAACAGGAGAATGGCACGCTGCTGGGCTGCATCGTGCAGTACGGCGGGCAGACGCCGCTGAAACTCAGCCAGGCGCTGCACAAGGCGGGCATCCCGATCCTCGGCACCAGTGCCGAGGCAATCGACATCGCCGAGGATCGCGAACGCTTCCAGGGGCTGTTGCAGGGCCTCGGCCTCAAGCAGCCGCAGAACGGCACCGCCCGCACGCTGGAGGAAGCCGCCATCGAGGCCGAGCGCATCGGCTATCCCGTGGTCGTGCGCCCGTCCTACGTCCTTGGCGGCCGGGCGATGGAAATTGCGCACAACCGCGAACAGTTGATGCGCTTCGGCGCCGAAGCCGTGAAAGTCTCCGGCGAGAATCCCATCCTGATCGACCAGTATTTGGCCGATGCGATCGAGGTCGATGTGGATTGCATCGCCGACCGACTGGGCAATGTCCACGTCGCGGGCGTGATGGAGCACATCGAGGAAGCCGGCATCCATTCCGGCGACAGCGCCTGTTCGCTGCCGCCCTATTCCCTCTCGCCCGCCATCATCACCGAACTGCGCGCCGAGACCGAGGCAATGGCCCGCGCGCTGAAGGTCGTGGGCCTGATGAACGTGCAATATGCCGTCAAGGACGGCGAAATCTTCGTCCTGGAAGTGAACCCGCGCGCCAGCCGCACCGTGCCCTTCGTCGCCAAGGCGACCGGCGTGCCCGTCGCCAAGATCGGCGCGCGGGTAATGGCCGGCGCGCTGCTGACCGAGTTCCGGCTGGATGACGACGCCGTCTCCGGCCATGTCGCGGTCAAGGAGGCGGTGTTTCCGTTCAACCGGTTTCCCAATGTCGATGTGATCCTGGGGCCGGAGATGAAATCGACCGGCGAGGTGATGGGGCTGGATGCGAGTTTCGAACGCGCCTTCCTCAAGGCCCAGATGGGCGCGGGGGTGAACCTGCCGGTCGCCGGCACCGCCTTCGTCTCGGTCAAGGAGAGCGACAAGGGCCATGTCGCCGGCATCGCCCGCCGCCTGGTCGAGATGGGCTTCCACATCCTGGCCACCCGCGGCACCGCGGCGCGGCTGCGGACGGTGGGTATCGCCTGCACCGTCGTGAACAAGGTCGCCGAAGGTCGGCCGCATTGCGTGGACTCGATGAAGTCGGGCGATATCCAACTGGTGATCAACACCAGCAGCGGCGGCCAGTCGCTGTCGGACAGTTTCGACATCCGCCGCAGCGCCCTGACCCATGGCATCCCCCACTACACCACCATGGCCGGTGCCAGGGCGGCGGTGCATGCCATAGCGGCCCTGCGTGCCGGAACGCTTGATGTGGCCCCGTTGCAGTCCTACTTTGCTCAATCGTTCTGAACGCGCGGCCGGGCAACGCAACGCCCTGCTGCGCGTTGCAAGCCGATGTTTCTGGGAGAGGACAGGCCCGCCGTGCAGAAGTTTCCGATGACGCCCGAAGGCTTGGTGCGGCTTGAGGATGAATTGCGCCTGCTGAAAGCCGAGGAACGGCCCGCCGTCATCCGCGCGATCGCCGAGGCCCGCGCCCATGGCGACCTGTCGGAAAACGCCGAATACCATGCCGCCCGCGAACGCCAGTCCTTCATCGAAGGTCGCATCGCGGAGTTGGAAGGCGTGGTGCCCTCGGTCGAGGTCATCGACGTTACCCGCATGTCGGCCGAACAGGTCCGCTTCGGTGCCTATGTCACGATCATCGACGAGGAAACCGAGGACGAGAAATCCTACCGCATCATCGGCCAGTATGAGGCTGACATGAAGAACGGGACGATCTCCAACACCTCCCCCCTCGCCCGCGCGCTGATCGGCAAGACCATCGGCGATACGGTGGAGGTGCCGGCCCCCGGTGGCGCGCGATCGGTGGAAATCACCGCCATACGCTACGTCTGATGCCGGATGCCCGGTGATGCTGGATGCCCGGTGATGCTGGATTCTTTGGCGCGCGATGCAGTGACGCTGGCCGATATCCAGGCCGCGGCGGCGCGTATCGCGGGGCAGGTCCTGCGCACGCCCTGTATCGCACCCGCCGCCATCGCGCGCGTGGCAGGCGCCACGGTAGTCCTGAAGCTCGACAACCTGCAGGCGACCGGCGCCTTCAAGGAACGTGGGGCGGCCAATCGAATCGCACTGCTGACGCCCGCGCAGCGCGCGGCGGGCGTCATCGCCATGTCGGCCGGCAACCACGCCCAGGCCGTGGCCCGCCACGCGACGCTGGCCGGCATCGCCGCGACCATCGTGATGCCGCGCTTCACCCCGGCCAACAAGGTGCTGCGGACCGAGGCCTTTGGCGCCCGCGTGGTGCTGCATGGCGACACCCTGGCCGAGGCCGCGGCCCATGCCCATGCCATGGCCGCGACCGGCGGCCAGGTCTTCCTGCACCCCTATGACGACCCCGCGGTGATCGCAGGCCAGGGCACGCTGGCGCTGGAAATGATCGCCGACTATCCGGGCCTGGACGCCCTGGTCATCCCGGTCGGCGGCGGTGGCTTGCTGGCCGGTTGCGCGGTCGCGGCCCGGGGCATCGCCCCCGGCCTGCCGGTGTTCGGGGTCGAGGTCGAGGGCTACCGCGCCATGGCCCAACGCCTGGCAGGCCAACCGGTCGATGTCGGCGGCCCGACCATCGCCGAGGGCATCGCCGTGCGCGATGTGGGCGAGGTGCCGCTCGCGATCCTGCGCGCCATCGGCAGCGAAATCCTGATCGTGCCGGAACGCGCCGTCGAACACGCCATTGCCTTGCTGGCCGAGGGCGCCAAGGTCGTCGCCGAAGGCGCGGGGGCCGCGGGGCTGGCGGCGGTTTTGGCCTTTCCGGAGCGGTTCGCCGGCAAGACCATCGGCACACCGGTCTGCGGCGGCAATATCGACCCCCGCATCCTGGCCAATGTGCTGCTGCGCAACCTGCTGCGCGACGGGCGCATCCTGCGGCTGCATCTGGACATCCCCGACCGGCCCGGCGTGCTGGCCGATATCGCAACCCGGGTCGCAGCCGCCGGGGGGAACGTCATTGAAGTCAGCCACCAGCGCCTGTTCGCCGCCCCCTCGGTCCAGACGGCGGAGTTGGAACTGATGATCGAGGTGCGCGACGTGGCCCAGGGCGATGCCATTGTGGCCGCGCTGGAAGCCGGCGACTACGTGATCCGGCGCGGCTGAACCGCCGCCACCGCCGCCAGGGCCATCGACCCCAGCCACCACATCTGCCACGCCCCGAACGACAGCAGCGCCGTGACAGAGGCTGCCGCCAGCACGCCCAGCCCCGCCGCCCCGGCGCCCAGCGCCGCTGCGACCGCGACGGCGGTGGCCAGCAGCGCCCCGGGCCAGCCCAGTTCCAGCCGGACCTGAAGCGCCAGGTTGTGCGGATGCAGCGGCATCATCTCGGCCGACGGATGGGCGAAGTAGCCGCGCGCCGCGGGGCCGGTCAGGCCGAAGCGGGCCAGCGCCGCCTCGGTCGCCTGGGCCTTGCCGCCGGGCATCTGGCGCGACGACTCTAGCCCCCAGCCAAAGGCCGGCCGTTCGGCGATGCGGGCGGTTGCAAAGTCCCAGATCAGGAAGCGATGCGCCGCCGACAGCGGCAGGCCGTCGGCCGGGAAACCGCGCGCCAGCACGACACCCAAGGCCACCGGCCCGGCCAGCAGCACCAGCGCCAACCCCATCGCCATCGCCGCCCGGGCAAAACGTGGCTGCCACAGCGCCGCCAGCAAAGCGACCACGGCAGCGACCGCCGAAATCCGCGCGGTATCGCCCGGCAGCAGCAGGATGCCGCCGACCCCGGCCACGGCGACCACACCACGTGCCCAGAGCGGCCCCGGCACCATCACCGCCAAAGGCAGGAACAGCGCCAGCACGGATGCGGCGGGTTTCAGCCCCGTCGCCAGGTCGCGCGGCACATGGCCCAGGCGGACAAACCCGCGCAATGCATTGCCGGTCGCGGCATCGGCCAGCGCCACGGCCAGCCCCGCCAGCACCCCCCAAAGCACCCCCTGCCCAACCAGCGCCTGGTGCTCGTCGGCAGCGATGGCGCGGGCCGCCGCACCCCCCAACAGCCCGAGGCCCACAACCCCCGCCCCCGCCTGCAAGGCATGGCCCGGCAAGACCGCCCAGGCGGCCGAGACCAGCCCGAAGCCGCCCAGCGCCACGACCGTCCAGGGCAGCCACCCGCCTGGCCAGGGCCCGCCACGGCCCGCCCGGACATGCGCGATCACGACCAGCGCCAGCACGACCAGCGCCAGCGGCGCCATCCCCTTCGATTGCAACACCGCCAGCGAAGGCGCCACCGCCAGCCCGACAGCGAGCGGAAACGACGCGCTGCGCCAGGCCGGCAAGGCCATCCGGTGGCTCAGATCGCGGCCAGGCTTTCCCGCCGCAGTTCCACCGCCAATTCATCCACCGCGCGGCCGAAGCGGGTCAGCATCTCGTCCAGCTCCGCCTCGGTGATCACCAGCGGCGGGCTGATCGCCATGCTGTCGCCCGGCGTCATGCGCAGGATGACGCCGTGCTTTTCGCCGAGTTTCACGCAGCGGCCGCCGATCTTCTGCGCCGGGTCGAAGTTCTTACGCGCGGCGCGGTCGGGCGAGAATTCGACGGCGCCGACCATGCCGACGCCACGCACTTCGCCGACCAGCGGATGATCGGCGAAACGCCGGCGCAGTTCGGATTGCAGATGCGGGCCGACGCGCTGCACCTGGCCCACCAGATCCATCTCGTCGTAGATCTTCAGCGTCTCGATCGCGACGGCGGCGGCGACGGGGTGGCCCGAATAGGTGAAGCCATGGCCCCAGGTGCCGACGGTGGCCGAACCATCCGCAAGCCCCTGATACACGCGGTCGCTGACCAGCACGGCGGAAATCGGCAGGAATGCCGAGGACAAGGCTTTTGCGCAGACCAGGATGTCGGGCTGGATGTCGAATGTCTGGCAGCCCCAGTAGTTGCCGGTGCGGCCGAACCCGCAGATCACCTCGTCGGCGACCAGCAGGACGTCGTATTTGTCCAGCACGGCCTGGATCTTCGCCCAGTAGGTGCGTGGCGGCACGATGACGCCGCCCGCGCCCATCACCGGTTCGGCGAACATGGCCGCCACGGTGTCGGGCCCTTCGCGCAGGATCATCGCCTCCAGGTCGTCGGCGCAACGGGTCGCGAAGGCTTCCTCGGTCTCGCCCTCGGCCCCGCCGTGGTAGAAATGCGGGGTCGTGGTGTGGAAGATGCCGGCGATCGGCAGGTCGAACAGCTTGTGGTTGTTCGGCAGCCCGGTCAGCGAGGCCGAGGCGATGGTGACGCCATGATAGCCCTTCAGCCGGCTGATGATCTTCTTCTTCGCCGGCCGGCCGATGGCGTTGTTGAAATACCAGATCATCTTCAGCGCGCTGTCGTTCGCCTCCGACCCGGAATTGGCGAAGAAGACCTTGGCCATCGGCAGGCCGCCGCGGGCCAGCGGCGCACGCTCGACCAGCATTTCAGAAAGGTCGATCAGCGGCATGTGCGACCGGCCGGTGAAGGAGTGGTAGAACGGCAGTTCCTTCATCTGCCTGGTCGCGGCGGCGACCAGCCGGTCGTTGGAAAAGCCGAGCGAGGCGCACCACAGCCCGGCCACGGTGTCGATGTAGTCGCGCCCCTGATCGTCGTACACGCGCACGCCTTCGCCACGCTGGATGATCAGCGGGCCATTGGCCTCATGCGCGCGATGGTCGGTGTAGGAATGCAGCGCATAGGCGACGTCGCGCGCGGCCGGGGAATTGGTGCGCAGCGGCGCGGCGGGGGATGTCATGACGGCGATCCTCAGGCTGGGATGGGCACAAGCCTAGACCCGCGCGCGGCCGACGGCTACCGTCCGCGCAAGCCGTCCGCGACCAGCCCCGCGCCGGCTACCGCCGCGACGATGCAGGCGCCGGGCCAGACGGCCTGCCAGGGCGCCTCCAGCACCATCTCCTGCGCATTGGCCAGCATGTTGCCCCAGGACGGCAGCGGCGGGCGGATGCCGAGCCCGAGGAAGGACAGCGTGCTTTCCGCCAGGATCGCGCCGGCGACCGTCAGCGCCGTCGCGACGGCGACCGGGGAGGCCAGCGCCGGCAGCACATGGCGGGCCAGCACCCGGGCCTCGGACGCGCCCAGCGCCCGCGCCGCGCGCACATAGGGCAGCGCCAGCGTCGATAGCGCCGCCGCCCGCGCCAGCCGCGCGACCCCCATCCAACCGAAGATCGCCAGCACCGCGACGATGCGGATCACATCCCCCCCCGCAAGGTCGGGCGACAGCCCGATGGCCGACAGGTCGGCCGCCGCCAGCACCACCAGCAGCGGCAGCGCCGGCAGCGCGAGCAAGCCATCCGCCAGCCGCATCAGCCCCGCATCGACCACCCCGCCCCGCCAGGCCGCCAGCAGCCCCACGGCGGTGCCGATCGCCGCCGCCGCCAGCGCCGTCGCCAGGCCCACGGCCAGCGACACCCGCGCGCCCCGCAGCAGCCGCAGCAGCACATCCCGGCCCAGTTCATCGGTGCCGAGCGGATGCGTGGCCGAGGCCGCTTCGTAGCGCGCGAACAAATCCGGCTGGTAGGGATCGTGGCCGAGCAGATGTTCCGCCCAGGGTGCAGCCAGCGCCAGCAGCCCAAGCCCGCCCAGCAGCACCAGCCCCGCCCACAGCCGGCCGTTCACCCGCCGATCCTGGGGTCGATCACCCGCTGCGCCGCATCGGCCGCCGCGGTCGCCAGCATCGTCGCCAGCGCCACCAGCAGCACCGCCGCCAGCGCCAGCGGATGGTCGTTGCCCATCACCGCCTCGTACAGCAGGCGGCCCATGCCGGGGCGGGCGAACACCGTCTCGGTCACCAGCGCGCCGCCCATCAGCGCGCCGATGTCGAGGGCGGCAACCTGCAGGATCGGCACCGCGGCGTTCGGCAGGGCGTGGGTCAGCGCGATCCGCGCCCCGCCCGCGCCACGCGCGCGGGCGGTGACGATGAAGGGCTGGCCCAGCACGCCCGCCATCGCGGCGGTGGTGTGGCGCGCATAGGCTGCGAGGTTGGCGATGGCGAGTGTGGCGACCGGCAGCACCAGGAACCGCCAGGCGGCGTCGCCCTGGTCCGGCACGCCACCCGCCGGCAGCCAGCCCAGGCCGAGCGCGAAGCCGATGATCAGCAGGATGCCGAGCCAGAAGGCCGGCACCGCCTGGGCCAGCACCGACAGCGCCTCGACCCCGGGCGCGGTGCGCGGGCGCAGCGCCGCCAGCAGCCCCAAGGCCACCCCGCCGCCGACCGCGATCAGCAGCGCCATGCCGACCAGCACGAGCGTGCCGCCGAGCGCCGGGATCAGCACGGTCGCGACCGGGCGCGCATAAAGCCGCGAATGGCCAAAGTCGCCCGACAGCGCGCGCAAAAACCAGTCCCACCAGCGCGCCACGATGGGCCGGTCCAGCCCATGCAGCGCCCGCAGCCGTTCTGCATCGAGCGCTGTCATCCGCGGATCGCCGACGATGGCCAGATCGATCGGGTCGCCCGGCATCAGCCCGATGGCGACATAGGCCGCGAAGGACAGCACCGCCAGCGCCGCCAGGATCTGGCCGGCACGCCGGATCAGCGCACCCGCCACTGTTCCACCCACAGCGTGGAGGGCGCCAGATGCCCCGTCGGCCGCACGCCATCGAGCCAGGCCGGCCACAGATGCGCATCGGCCCGGTGCCACAGCGGCAGCACCGGCACCTGCTCGGCCAGGATCGCCTGGAGGCGCGACCACAGCGGCCGGCGTTCGGCGGGGTCGAGCGTGATCGGCAGGCGTTCCAGCAGCGCATCCATCTCCGCATCGCGGAACCCAGGATAATTCTGGCCCGACCAGTTGCGCGCGGCGCGCGGGATCTCGTCGGAATGAAAGGTGCTGCGGGGCACGTTCTCGGGGGCGGAAATCCAGGCGTATTGGGCGAGGCCGGTGAAGCGACGGCGGGACATGGTTTCGCCGAAGAACACGCGCGGCGGCTCGTTGCGGATGCGGACCTCGATGCCAGCGGCCCGCCATTGGCCTTGCAGCACCTGCTGCACCTGTTCGCGGCCGCGATTGCCGGCGGTGGTCATGAATTCGAAGGACAGGCGTTCTCCCGCCGCATTGCGCCTGATCCCATCCGGCCCGCGGGCGGAAAACCCCGCGTCGTCAAGCAGCCGCGCCGCCTCGGCCGGGTCGAAGGGGGCCGGGGACCGGGTGTTGTCGAAGCCGGGGTCGAGCGGATGGGTCGGGCCGCTGGCGACCGGCTGGCGGTCCTCGTACAGGCGCTGGGCGATGGTCGCGCGGTCGGAGGCCAGCAGCAGCGCCCGACGCACCCGCACATCGGCCAGCACCGGATTGTCGAGGTTGAGGTCGATGTGTTCGTAGATCAGCCCGGGCTGCACATGCAGGCGGAACCGCGCCCCGGCGCGCCGGGCCAGCGCGATGCCCTGGTCCAGCGGCAGGCCCAGCTCGCCGGCGATCATGTCCACCTGGCCGGTCATCGCCTGGGCTTCGAGCGAGGGCGTGCTCTCGATCGTGCGGACCAGGATGCGGTCGAAGGCCGGGCGTGGGCCGCCCCAGGCATCGTTGCGGGCCAGTGCCACCGAGGAGCCGGGTGTGGTGGCGGTGACGCGATAGGGGCCGGACCAGAGCCCCGGATTGGTGCTTTCGGTGTCATAGGCGGTGCGGGTGCGATAGGCGGCGCGATCCGCCTCCCACCGCGGACGTTCGATCCGCGCCGGCAGCGGCTGGAAATCGCCCATCGAGGCGAAATCGAAGGTCACCCGGTCGAAGCGAAGCATGATCGTGCGGTCATCGACGATGATGAGTTCATAGGCGCTGCGGTAGAATTCGGCGTTGCCAAAGCCGGTCTCGAAGGCACGGCCGGCGTCCCAGGCGAAACGCAGGTCCTCGGAGGAGATCGGCGTGCCATCGCCCCAGCGGGCATCGGCGCGCAGGCGGATGGTGAGGCGCAAGCCATCCTTGCCGTCGGGTGTCGTCTCCCGCACCGCCAGGCCGTTTTCCAGGCTCGGCAGGGTTTCGCAGAGCAGGCAGGCCAGGCGCCAGTCGGCATCATAGGTGGTGAGCGGCCGGCGGGCGAAGCCGAGGACGTAGGACTTGGCCGCCATCTGTTCGATATTGGGATGCAGCGTCGCCGGATACTGGGTGATGCCGATGGTCAATTGCGGGCGTGTCTGGGCCGCGGCAGGCAGGGCCGCGACAAGCGTCGCTACCAGGGCGACGCCAAGAACCCGGCCGCGCGCCAAGGGGCTAGTCCTCGCCGCGGGCTTCACCCACCCCGCCAATTCCGCCATGCGCGCGCGACCAGGACACCGGATCCTCCAGGAATTTGCGCACTTCCTTCAGGGCCGATTCCTCGAAGTAGGGGCGTTCACGGCAGACCTCCAGCACATCCCACCAGGTGCAGAGGTGATGCAGCGTGAGGTTCATCGCCTTCATCGTCTCGAACGAGCCCGGGAACACGCCGTAGAAGAACACGACGAAGGTGTGGTCGCAGATCGCCCCCGCATCGCGCAGCGCATTGGCGAAGCGTATCTTGGAGGCGCCATCGGTGGTCAGATCCTCGACCAGCAGCGTGCGCTTGCCCTCGGGCACATCGCCCTCGATCTGCGCGTTGCGGCCAAAGCCCTTGGGCTTCTTCCGCACATAGGCCATAGGCGCCATCATCCGGTCGGAAATCCAGGCGGCGAAGGGGATGCCGGCGGTTTCGCCGCCGACCACGGCCTCGATCGTCTCATAGCCGATGTGCCGGCCGATCTTTTCCACCGCCAGTTCGCAGATGCGGGCGCGGGCGCGCGGGAAATAGATGATGCGGCGGCAATCGATATAGACGGGCGATTTCCAGCCGGAGGTGAAGGTGTAGGGTTCTTCGGGGCGAAAATTCACCGCCTTGATCTCAAGCAGGATGCGGGCCGTGGTCAGCGCGGCATCGCGGTCCCAGTCGGAGGCGTGGGTCAGGGCCATGGCGGGTAAGGGTCTCCTCGGGCATCCAGTTAGCCATTGGGTGGCTTCGCGTAAATGACACAGGCCGCACCGATCTGGGTGCTGGCCGATCCGCGGCCCGGCACGGCGGCCCAGGCCCTGGGGCTGGCCGAGCGGCTGGGACGCCCGTTCCGCACGCTGGCGCTGGAATGGGGCGCGCTGGCGCCGCTGCCGATGCCCTGGCCTACCCTGGCCGGGCTGACCGGGGCAGCCCGCGCGCTGATCGCCCCACCCTGGCCGCGGCTGGTGATTTCGGCCGGGCGGCGGTCGGCGCCCGTGGCGCTGTGGCTGGCCGCACGCGGTGCGAAAACCGTGCATGCGATGCGGCCGGGTTTTGGCGCGGCGGGCTTCGACCTGCTGGTGGTCGGCCGGCACGATGCGGTGCTGCCGGCCGAGAATCTGCTCGAAATCCTCGGCGCCATGCACCGGATGTCGCCCGCCCGGCTGGCGGCGGCGCGGCACGACTGGCCGGCGCTGGCCGACCTGCCCACTCCGCGGGTCGCGCTGCTGCTGGGTGGGCCAGTGCGGGGTGGGCCAGTGCGGGGTGGGCCAGTGCGGGGTGGGCCAGTGCGGGGGGTGGGCATGGCGCCGGAGGCCGCCGCCCGACTGGCCGCCCAGGCCATGGCAATGGGCGCCAGCGTGCTGGCCAGCACCAGCCGCCGCACCGGCGATGCAGCGGCCGAGGCGGTCGCGGTCGCCCTGTCCAGCCATCCGCACCGGCTGTTCCGCTGGGGCGAGGCGGGCGAAAATCCCTATGCCGGCTTCCTCGCCTGGGCCGATGCGATCGTGGTCAGCGGCGATTCGGTGTCGATGATCAGCGAGGCGCTGGCGACCACGGCCGCCGTCTTCATCGCCCCCACCGGAGAGGCGCCGCGCCATGCCCGCCTCGCCGAAAGTCTTTTTGCCGCGGGCCAGGCACAGCCGCTGGTGCCAGCGGCGACACCTGGCCCGCGCCACGCGCTGGACGAGACCGGGCGGGTCGCGCTGGCATTGGCCGAACGCGGACTGCTGGATGACGGGGGGGGGCGTTGAAAGGGGCGTGGCCCGTCTCAAACCCTCCACACCAAGAGCCAATGGCCCCTTCGTGGGGGAGGTGTGGACGGGGTATTCAACCCGGAGCCATCCCTGACGCCTGTTCGAAGGCATGCCTGACGCTTTTGGGCCTGGTTTCTCGGGAGAGGGGCGATGCCCTGGAGGGCGTTATCCGTGATCGACACCCGTCGCGAATTCATCCGCCTGGCCCTGTCGGGCAAGGTATCCGTGCTGGCCCTCTGCCAGCGCTTCGGGTCGAGCATGATGCGATCCTGCACGCCATCGCCCGCCGCGCGCCGGCCGCGGCCGCGGCGCGCGTGCATATCCAGCAAGCCTGCCGGTTCCGGCTGCGACTGATGTTCAGCCCATGGTCGCCGTGCGCAGCACCGCGAGATCGGCCAGCCCATCGAGGCCGAGCAGCGCCTCCAGCAACGCCTCCGACGCATTTGCCGGCACCGCGGCGAAGCGGGTATTGGCACGGTATTTCGCCAGGATTTCGGCCTTCGACAGCGGTTGGCGCGCACCGCCGCGCATGCAGGGTTGCCGGGTTTCGACCACGCGGCCGTCGTTCAGCGTGGCGCGGATATGGCCGGTGTAGTTCTTCGGATACTCGTTGGCCGGATCGACCACATAGCCGATCTTCGCCCCCAGCGCGCGGAGGCGCGGATCGGTGATGCGGTCCTCGGTGAATTGCGCGAGCCCCGCATCGCCATCGACCAGCGCCACGGCGATACAATAGGGGGTGCTGAACTTGGCGCCATAAGCGGTCGGCGGCGCCTGCTTCAGCGCGAGCGGCGCCCAGAGTCGGTGGACCGTGCCCTCGCCCACTTCGCAGACGATGCCGGCGACATCCTCGGGCGCCACGCCCTGGGCACGCAGGGCGAGCGCGCAATCGATGAAGGGCTGCGTCATCGTGCCGCAGGCATAGGGCTTGAACGCCAGATCGGCGGCGACCCAGTTCTGGCCCAGACCATCGAGCAGGGGCGCGAAATCGGGCGTCAGTGAAGGTGCGAAGGATCTGTACAGCCCGTGCGTGCCCTCGAACACCGTGCGCGGGCCATCGAACCCGGCCCGGGCCAGCATGGCCGCCCGCAACCCCGCCTGTGCCGCCCAGCCCGCATGGAAGCGCTTGGTGGAGGAGCCATCCGCCAGATATTCGATGATCCCGGAGGCCGCGCTGCCGGCGATTCCCAAGGCATGCGTCAGCGGCCCCGGCGCCAGCCCCATCGCATGGCCACAGGCCGCCGCCGCCGCCATGGTGCCCAGCACCGAGGTCGGGTGAAAGCCGCCCGCATGCACGCCTTTCTGCGCGACGAGGCCGAGGCGGCAGATCACCTCGATCCCGACCGCCATCGACGCCATGACCTGCGCGCCCGACAGGCCGTCGCGTTCGGCCAGCGCCAGCACGGCCGGCACGATCACGGCGCCGGAATGGACCGGACAGCCCTCGAAGGTATTGTCGAAATCCTCGCCATGGGCGGCGATGCCGTTCACGAAGGCAGCCCCGCCGGCATCCAGCCGCCGCGCATGGCCGAAGACGGTGCAGGGGCCATCGGCGTCCCAGCTTTCGCGGGCGGCGACCGCATAACCCTCATGCCGTGCCGAGAGCGACAGCCCGACCGTATCGATCGCGGTCGCCACCACCTGGTCGCGCACCGCCGGCGGCAGGTCGGCCAGGCTGACGCCGCCGATCCATCCGGCCAGGCGCTGCGACAGCGAGGGCTGCGTGCCCACATCATTCGGCAAGTCATGTCTCCGTCTTGGCGCATCGAGGGGGCGCAGTTTGCCCTGCGCGATGCCATGCGATGCACTGCCGACGGCCCTGCGTAAACCCACATCGGCCTTGCGATCAGGCCGGGGGTTCCTCCAGCGCGCGCTTCATTGCCGCCCGCGTATCGGCGAGGCCACGCGGGGTCGGCGCCCCGATCGCCTTCTGCAACGCTTCATCCGGGGCAGCGGCCAGGGCCGCAAACTCCGCCGCGGTCGTCAGGCCGACCGCCTGCAACCGCTCCCGCAGCAGGCGGCCGGAGATGCCGCTGCGGCTTTCCGATGCGGCCTTGATGGTCCGGGCGAGCAATTCCTCCAGCGCCGGCCCGGTCCCGAAGGTGAGGCCGATCCGGCTGCCAGCCGCGACCTCCGTGCCGGATGGCACGTCCTGCGCCGAGACCCGGTCCGCGGCACCGCCCGCTGCCTCGGACACGCCACCCGGCAGCAGCCCGGCCTGCGTCATCATGCGGGTGGCTTCGTCGCGGGTCAGACCCTGGAGATCCGGCACACGGCGCCGCGGGGGGGCAAGGGTCAGCGCGACCTCGCCACCGCGGGGCAGGCGTGTCGCGGCGGGTGGCTGCTGCGCCACGACCGCGCCCTCGCCGGTCACGCTTCCGGGCCGCAGCCCGGCGGCTTCGATGGCCGCGATGGCGGCCTCCAGCCCCAACCCCGCGCAATCGGGGGTGGCGACGGTGACCGGGACGGCCAGGACCAGGCCGACCGGGATGTCGGCGGGGATTTCGACGCCAGGCTCCGGGTCCTGCGCGATCACGGTGCCGGGTGCATAGTCGCTCTCCCGCAGCGCGACCGTGCCGGGCTTCAGCCCGGCGCGCGCCAATGCCAGTTCGGTCGCGGCGCGCGGCAGGCCGAGCAGGACCGGCACCGCGATAAGCGCGGTATCCGGCGCGCTGGCTTCGGATGCGCGCAGGGTGAATCGCAGTTCCGACAGGGCGGCCGCATCGGGCCTTTCGCCCGGCGCTGGCAACACGAAGCGCAGCGATCCATCGGGGGCCACCGCCAGCATGGTCTTCACGCCGACCTGCAGATCGGCCAGCGCGAAGGCGCCACGATCGCCGGGCCGCGGCGCCAGGCCGTCGCGCAGCGCCAGGGCGGCGGCGCGAAACCCTTCCGACAACTGCACCGGCGAGGTTTCGAGGCGGGGCGCTGCGACCACGCGCAGGCGGTCCTCCAGGTCGATCTTTTCGGCCCGCAGGACCGACACCTCCCGCCGGAGCGCCGCCAGTTCGGGGGCCGCGGCGTCCGGGCGCGCGATGGCCTCCACCTGCGCCAGGCGTTCGCGCAGGGTGGCCAGTTCGGCGGCGTCGATCCGCGCGCTGGACACCGCCCCCTCCAGCGCCGTGATCCGGCGGCTTGTCTCGTCACTCGACATCGCCCTCTCCCTTTTCGGCGAAGCGGTTGCGGGCCTGCGCGTCAGGTCTCGGCCTGCAGGCGCTGCGGCGGCGGGATGGCGACGATCCGTGCCTTCAGCAGGCTGGTGCCGGCGACATCCATCCCCTGCGTGTTCTGCACCGAGGCATTGTACGGCGCCGCCAGCAACCGCAGTCGGGAGGCGACGACGCGGCCGCCGGTCACCTGGTTTTCACGTCGCAGCGACAGCGACAGGCGCAGCTCCAGGGTGACCTCCGGCATATGATACCAGGTCGCCTGCAATCCGGTTTCGGACAGCACGGGGTCGTTGTCGATCAGCGTCTGCGTCGCGATGGCATTCAGGTCCATCGCGCGCTGCGCCTGCGCCACCCCCTCCCCCAGGCGCGCCAGCACATCTGCCAGCGGCTGGACCAGGACCTCCTGGATCTCGATCGGCATTTATGGGCCCGGACCGGGGCCGGCCGGTTCCTGCACCGTGATCTTCGGGATCGCGCGCTGCGGCGGCGGCACCGGTTTCAGCGTGGTGCGGATCAGCGAGGAGCCTTCCTCCTTGAAGTTGAACTTGCCGGTGTAGGAGGCGTTCATCGTCGAGGTGAGGGCCACCGTGGTGGTATTGTCCAGGCTCGCCTTGCCGGACCCCGCCAGGAACGACAGCAGCCCGCCCGTCTTGTATTCGGCAGCGAACTTCGTCGTGCTGGTGAAGGATGTCGTCGTGCCGAACGACACGCTGGTGCTGCGTTCGACCGACATCGTGATGGCCATCTTCACCTCGATGATCGTTTCGCTGAAGGCGTAGAAGGTCGGGTTGATGCCAAAGGCCAGCAGCGGCATCGGCTGGTCGTTGAACAGCACCTCGGTCGCGGTCACCGCCCCTTCGGCGTTCACCGTCTCCTTGATCGCGGTCACCACCGTGCCGGCCGGGATCATGGTGCTGGCCAGCGCCTGGGCGGTCTTCATCGAGTTGAGGTCGAGCGCCATCTGCGCCGTCGCGATGGCCATGCCCATCTTTTCGACCATCTCGGGGAACGGAACGTTCAGCAGTTCCTGGCCAACGCTGCGCGGAATATTTGCCATTGGGATTGCCTCCTCTTGGTTGCGACGTTTGGTCGTGACGGGGGTTCAGGCGCCGGGGATCGATCGCCCTTCTAGGTCGTATCGCAGCCGCGGCAGGCGGCGTTCCTGCAGATTGACGCCCCCCGCGTGCTGCACGCCGGGCAGGCGCGCCAAGCCATCGCGCGCGCCTTCGGGCGCGAGCACGATGGCAACCTGGGGGAGCGCCAGGACCACCTGCCCACCCAGGGCGCGCAGGGCCGGGGCGAAAGTCGCGGGTGGCCCAGCGCGGAAACCGAGCAGGAAAGTGCACAGTGCGGTCATGCCATGCCCCCCTTTCGCGGATGGATGCGACCGCACGGCATGCTTGCATGTCGATACACGTTCGCGTGAAGATAGTTTTCTTGGCCCCGCTGCGTTTTTCAGTGGGCCGACGCCGCCGCCCGTCGTGTCCACCGACAAGCGACCGGACCCTGCTTGTTACTCGGGGCGGTTCATGATGGGCTTGGTTTCCACGGGTTCGGCGGAAGTCCGCAGCCACGGTCGGTGCAAGGGCAGCAAGCACCCCGGCGGCGTGGCCACCCGGGTGCAGGAGAAACGGCAGATGGCTTTTGTCTCGGTCTGGTGTCGGGTTGCCGCTGTGCTGGCCCTCGCCCTGGCGGCGTTGCCGGCAGCGGCCCTGGACTGCCCCGTGGCACAGTCCAATGCGGCGCCCGGGGTGATCCGGGAGACACCCGCCCAGATCGATCGCCTGGCAAATCTGCTCGGCAGCGGCGATGCGGCCAATCGCGTCCCCGACATCGTGCGGGATCTGCGGCAACGCTACCCGGCGGCGGGTTCGGCCGAGATCGTGAATTTCCTCGTCACGGCCTATTGCCCGGTGGTGAACCTGGCCAGCGGCCTGGGCGACGCGGAAAAGCAGGCGCGGCTCATGGCCTTTTCGAGCAGCGTGTTCAGCATCACCGGTCCCTGACGGTCCGCGGGGGGGGGGGCCACAATGCCGCATCACGGCCTGCGGTTCGGCGTCTTCTTCGCCCCGTTCCACCGCGTCGGCGACAACCCAACCCTGGCCATTGCGCGCGACCTCGACCTGATCGGCTGGCTGGACAGCCTGGGCTACGACGAGGCCTGGATCGGCGAGCATCATGCCGCCGGCTGGGAAACCATCGCCGCCCCCGAGATCAACTGGCGGCTGCGGCGCGGTGCTCTTCCGCAGCCATGAATGCGCCGATCGGGAGGAGACATTGTACCGCACCCGGCTTTCTGGACACGGGATTGCACTATGCGGCGCGCCTGATGCACGTGTCGAGCCAGACGGCGCGGGCGTCGAGCGGGCTGAGGTAACCGTTCTTCTCGATCAGCCAGTCGGTGTTGTAGCGGGCGGCG
>JBBRWI010000032.1:0-22647 GCA_038249305.1 Acetobacterales bacterium | reverse complement strand
CAGCAGGAAACCGGTGTCGCGGTCGACGGGACGGAAGTTGCTCATCAAGGCAGGATCCAAGGGAGGGGGAAGAATCAGCGGCCACACACTCTACCTCTGGCCGAGGCGGCGCGTTAAGTCCGACAGGCTGCTAGAGCACGATCGATCCAAGTGGATCGATCGTGCTCTAGGATCGTCAGAACCGATCGCAATGCCCAGGAAAGCCGTCGCCGGTGCGCCGAGCCCGGGCGACGGGAACCTTTCGCCGACTGCCATGACGAGGCAACCAGGCGCTGCGGCCCGCCCGGTCCGTCAGTACAGCGCGCTGCGCGGTGGCCCCGCGCTGATCGTCGCGGCCAGCGCATCCAGGTGCTGATGCTTCGGCCCGCAGCGCGGTGTCCGGGTCGTAGGGCAGGTTGGGATAGGCGAATTGCGTGATGACGAAGGGCGGCGGCGTCAGCGGCAACGAGGGCTTCGCCCCCTCCACACCTCCCCCACCCAGATTTCCAGCGCCCGCTAACCCCCGCCATGATCCAGTGCGCCGACCCGCACCAGCGCCCATAGCGCGCGGCCCTCGGTCAGCCCCAGCATCGCCACCGCATGGCGCGGCGTGCGCGCAAGCAGGGTCAGCGCGCCCGCCCGCAGGGTCAGGAACACTTCCTCCCCCCCCGCTGGCGCGATGCCGACCAGGGTGGCCGCCAGCACCGAATGGGCGGCCAGGCCCACGGGCGGTTCGGTCGCGACCGCGACATCGCGTGCGCGCAGCCGCAACCGCAGTTCCGTACCGGCAGGTTCCGGGCGCAGCGGCACGGTCAGGACCTGGTCGGCGACCGCGATCCGCGACAGCCCGCGCGTGGGATCATGCGCTGCGACCGTCGCACGCAACAGCACCCCCGCATCGCGCCGCCGCGCCAGCAAGGGCAGGTCGGTGCGGGCGGCCAGCGCCTCGGGCGGGCCTTCGGCGGCGACACGCCCGGCCTCGATCAGCACCAGGTGGTCGGCCAGCCGATCCGCCTCATCCAGCGCATGGGTGACGTAGAGCACCGGCAGCCGCGCCGTCGCGACCAGGCGTTCCAGGAAGGGCAGGATATCCAGCCGCCGCGGCCCATCGAGCGCGGCCAGGGGTTCGTCCATCAGCAGCAGCCGCGGCCGCGACAACAGCGCGCGACCAAGCGCCACCCGCTGCCGCTCACCGCCCGACAGCGTATGCGGCCGGCGCTGGAGGAAGCCGTCGAGGCCCAGCAGATCGGTGACCTCCGCCAGCGAGGGCCCCGTCGCCGCCTTCGGCGCGCGCAAAAGCCCGAAGCGCAGGTTGGCGAGCACCGACAGGTGGGGGAACAGCCGGGCCTCCTGGAACACCACGCCGCAGCGGCGGCGCGCGGTCGGCAGGTCATGCAGGGGCTGCCCGTCCAGCAGGATCGTCGCGCGGTCGGGGCGCAACAGCCCCGCGACGGCCAGCAGCACCGAGGATTTGCCGGCCCCCGACGGACCGAACAGCACCGTCACGCCGGGCGGCGCCGAAAAGGCGATGTCCAGGGCGATGCCGCCGGCAAAACGATGCCCGATGGCGACGTCCAGGCTCACGCGCGGCCGATCATCCGCGACAGGGCGCGATGGATCGCCTCGGCCGCCAGCAGCCCCGCAAGGGCCAGGCCAAAGGCGATGCCGGCCAACCGCCCGGCGACGGCTTCCCCGCCTGGCGTCTGGGTCGCGGCATAGATCGCCAGCGGCAGGGTCTGCGTCTCCCCCGGCACATTGCCGGCGAAGGTGATCACCGCGCCGAATTCGCCCAGGCCAGCGGCAAAGGCGGTGATCGCGCCGGCCAGCACCCCCGGCGCCATCAGTGGCAGCGTGACGGCGCAGAACCGGTCGATCGGCCCGGCGCCCAGGGTTGCTGCGGCCTGTTCCAGGCCACGGTCCACCGCTTCCAGCGACAGGCGCACGCTGCGGATCACCAGCGGCAGCGACATCACCGCCGTCGCCAGCGCCGCCCCCCCGGTGGTGAAGACCAGCCGGATGCCGAACCAGTCGTCGAGCAGCGCACCGATCGGGCCGCGCACGCCAAACACCATCAGCAGCGCCCAGCCGACCACGACCGGCGGCACGACGAGCGGCAGGTGCACAAGCGCATCCAGGATCGGTCGCCCCCAGAACCGCCGCCGCGCGAGCAGCCAGGCGAGCAGGATGCCGGGCGGCAGGACCAGCGCGACCGACCGCAGCGCGACCTGCACGGACAGCGACAGCGCCTCCCATTCCTCGGGCGTCACGGGGCGGTGAAGCCGAGGCTGTGCCAGACGGGCATCGCCTCGGGGCCGGTCAGGAAGTCCAGCAGGGTGGCCGCTTGCGCGTTCTGTGCCGCCCGGGTGGTGAGCGCGAAGGGATAGGTGATCGGCGGATGCGTGCCGGTCGGAAAGGCTGCGAGGGCGCGCAGGCCGGGGGCGGCGCCGACGTCGGTCGCATAGACGATGCCCAAGGGCGCCTCACCCCGCTGCACCAGCAGCACGGCCGCGCGCACGTTCTCCGCGCGGGCCAGTCGCGGCGCCAGCATCGACCAGGCGCCGAGCGAAGTCAGCGCCGCCCGCGCGTAGCGCCCGGCCGGGACATGCGCGGGATCGGCGATGGCCAGCCGCCCATTGGGGCCGAGCAGGCCCGCCCAATCCAGCCCGGGCGTCAGCACGACCGGGGCGCGGGGCGCCTCACCGACCAGCACCAACGTATTGCCCAAGGCCGTGCGCCGGGTGGCCGATACGATCAATCCGCGCGCCGCGCAGAAATCCATCCATGCCTCATCCGCGCTGGCGAAGACGTCGGCCGGTGCGCCCTGTTCGATCTGCCGCGCCAACGCCGAGGAGGCCGCCAGCGACACGCGAAACGGCGCCTGCCCGCGCGCCTGCCATAGCGGCACCAAGGCGCGCAGGCCATCGGCCAGGCTGGCGGCAGCGAAGACCGTCACCGGCGTCTGCGCGACGGCTGGCGTCACCAACAGGGCGGGAAGGCTTCGGCGATACATGCCCCGTTGTATCCCCCGGGCGATATCGCTGGCCAGAGTGTTCCCACCATGCTGCATTGCCTCCATGCCCAAGGCCGTAGCCCACCTGCGGATCGAGATCGGCCCCGATGCCGTCATCGGCCCGGGCAAGGCCGACCTGCTGGATGCCATCGCCGGGACAGGCAGCATCGCCGCGGCCGGTGCGCGCCTCGGCATGTCCTACGCGCGGGCCTGGCGGCTGGCGCGGGAGATGAACGAGGCCTTCGCCGAACCGCTGGTGGAACGCATGCGCGGCGGTGCCGGCGGCGGGGGTGCGGTGCTGACGCCACTCGGCGGGCGGGTGCTGGCCGCCTATCGGCGCATGCAGCGCAAGGCTGAGGCGGCGGTGGCACCGGAGGTCCGCGCCCTGCGCCGCGCGATCAGGGGCTGATCCGCAGGCCGGACCCGGCGTCGAAGACATGCAGCCATTCGGTCGGCACCCGCACCGGGAGCGGCCCGGGCGGCGGCGCGGGGCCGGCGATCTTGACGGTCAGCGACGTGCCATCAACCAGGCGGCCGTGGATGACGGTCTCCGACCCCAGGGGTTCGACCAGCTCCGGCGTCAGGGCCACGGCATCGGGTCCGGCGCCGACCGCGACATGTTCCGGGCGGATGCCCAGCGTCAAGGCGCGACCCGATGCGATGGGGAAGGGCAGGGCGACCAGCGGCCCGGCCGCCAGCCGCGCGCCACCTGCCTCGACGACGGCGGCCAGAAAATTCATCGCCGGACTGCCGATGAAGCCTGCGACATAGGTATCGGCAGGGCTGCCCCAGACCTCCATGGGCGGCGCGATCTGCGCGGCGCGGCCTTCGTGCATGACGACCAGCCGGTCGCCGAGGGTCATCGCCTCCACCTGATCATGCGTGACGAACAGCGAGGTGACGCCGAGGCGCTGTTGCAGCCGGCGGATCTCGGCACGCATCTGCACGCGCAGTTTCGCATCAAGGTTGGACAGAGGCTCGTCGAACAGGAACAGCAGCGGCTGGCGGACGATCGCGCGGCCCATCGCGACGCGCTGGCGCTGGCCGCCCGAGAGTTGCCTTGGGCGGCGGTCGAGCAGGGCGGAGAGGCCCAGCATCTCGGCGGCCTCACCCACGCGGCGCTTGATGTCATCCGCCGGCATGCGGCGGATCTTCAGCCCATAGGCCATGTTCTGGAACACGCTCATGTGCGGATAAAGCGCGTAGGTCTGGAACACCATCGCCACGTCGCGGTCGGCGGGTTCCAGCGCGGTGACATCGCGGCCGGCGATGTCCACCCGCCCGGAGGACGCGGTCTCCAGCCCCGCGACGATCCGCAGCAGCGTCGATTTGCCGCAGCCCGAGGCACCGACGATGACCACCATCTCGCCCTCGGCGACGGTCAGATCGACGCCGTGCAATACCTGGGTCGCCGCAAAAGATTTGGTGATGCCCGTAAGGGTGAGGGTCGCCATCTACTTTTCGGTTTCGGTCAGGCCGCGCACGAACCAGCGCTGCATCAGCACCACCACGAGCACCGGGGGGGAAAGCGCCAGCACCGCCGTCGCCATGATGGTGTTCCATTCATTCTGGCTGTCGCCGGTGCCGATCATTTTCGACAGGCCGACGACGATGGTTTCCAGCGACCGATCGCTGATGATCAGCAGCGGCCAGAGGTACTGGTTCCAACCAAACAGGAACAGGATCACGAACAAGGCCGCGATCGAGGTCCGCGACAGCGGCAGCACGACATCGATGAAGAAGCGGACGGGACCGGCGCCGTCGATCTTGGCCGCCTCGACGAATTCATCCGGGATGGTCAGGAAGAACTGGCGGAACAGCAAGGTGGCCGTCGCCGAGGCGATCAGCGGCAGCACCAGTCCGGTCATGGAATTGGTCAGGTCGAGGGAGACCATGACCTGGAAGGTCGGGATGATCCGTACCTCGACCGGCAGCATCAACGTGATGAAGATCGCCCAGAAGGCTGCCATGCGGAAGCGGAAGCGGAAGAACACCACGGCATAGGCCGACAGCAGGGAGACGACGATCTTCCCTGCCGCGATCAGCATCGCCATGATGGCCGAGTTCCACAGCATGACCGAGGCCGGGACCGAGCGCATCCGCCCGCCGCCCTGGTTCCAGGCGGTGGCGAAATTCTCCGCCCCATGCGGGCCGAACCACAAGGGCACCTCGCCCCGGCCGAGCGAGCCCGCATCCTGCGTGCTGCCGACCAGCGTGACCCAGATCGGAAACGCGAAGACCAGCACGCCGAGCGCCAGAATCGAATAGGCCCGCCAGCGTTCGGCCATCAGTAATGCACGCGGCGTTCGATGAAGCGGAACTGGAAGGCGGTCAGCGCAATGACCAGCACCATCAGGATCACCGATTGCGCCGCACTCGACCCGAGGTTCAGGTTCTGCACGCCATCGGCATAGGCCTTGTAGATCAACGTCTCGGTCGCCCGCGCCGGCCCGCCCTGGGTGAGCGCGTGGATCACGCCAAAGGTGTCGAAGAAGGCATAGGTCAGGTTCACCACAAGCAGGAAGAAAGCGGTCGGCGTCAGCAGCGGAAAGGTGATCGTCCAGAACCGGCGCAGCGGCTTGGCGCCATCGATCGCCGCAGCCTCCAGCACCGTCTTCGGGATCGACTGCAACCCGGCGAGGAAGAAGATGAAGTTGTAGGCGACCTGCTTCCAGGCGCTGGCGATGATGACGAGGAACATCGCCTGGTTGCCGTTCAGCTTGTAGTCCCAGGGCACGCCGATACCGTTCAGCCAGCGCCCGAACAGCCCGATGCTGGGATGGAACAGGAACAGCCACAGGATGGCGGCAACCGCCGGCGCCACGGCATAGGGCCAGATCAGCAGGGTGCGAAACACCTGCGCGCCGCGTATCTGCTTATCGGCCTGCACCGCGAGATACAGCGCCGAGGTCAGCGAGAGGATGGCGACGGCGCTGGAAAAGATTACCGTGTTCCAGGCCGCGCCCCGCCAGTAGGGATCGACAAAAACCTCGGAAAAATTCAGTGCGCCGACGAATTCGGAGGAGAGCCCGAACGGATCCTCCTGCAGCATCGACTGCCACACCGCCATCCCCGCCGGCCAGAAGAAGAACACGGCGGTGATGGCGAGTTGCGGCGCCAGAAGGACCAGCGGCAAGGCCGTCCCGCGAAAGACGACCTTCCTCACCTATGGCGCTCCGCGCCGGGCTGGCTCACTTATGGCGCTCCGCGCCGGGGCGCATGAGACGTGATCACGAACCCCGGTTCTGGCGTTCGAAATTACGCAGCACGGTATTGCCACGGGTCTGCGCGACCTCCAGCGCCTGGGCCGCGGTCTGCTGGCCCTGGAAGGCCTTTTCCATCTCTTCCTGGATGATGTTGCGGATCTCGACGAAGCCACCGAGGCGAATGCCACGGCTGCTGTCGGTCATCGGCGCATTGCCGCGCAGCAGCTGCTCGATCGGGATTTCCGCACCCGGGGTCTGGCGATAGAAGCCCTCGGCCTCAAGCGCGCGGAACACCGACTGGCGCACAGGCAGGAAGCCGGTTTCGACATGCCACTTGCGGATCACCTCGGGCCGCGCGAGCCAGGCGTAGAATTCCGCTATGCCGCGGTTCTCAACGGCCGAGCGCACCGCATTCGGGCCGCGGTTCATCGCCCAGAAGGACGCACCGCCGATGATCGAATTGATCGGCCGCGTGCCTTCGTAGAAGGGCAGCATGGCAACGCCCCATTGGAACTGCGCCTCACGCTGGATACGCGCGCGCAGGCCGGAGGAGGCGAAGATCATCGCGCATTCGCCGGACGGAAACAGCGCGTCGGCCGCGCCATCGCGCCCGCCGTAGCGGAACAGCCCCTCGCGCTGCCAGGTGACCAAATTGCCCAGATGGCGCTGCATCAGCGGGTTGTTGATCTCCAGCGTGGCGTTCAGCCCGCCGAAACCATTCGCCTGGCTGGCCAAAGGCTGGTCGTGGATGGCGCTCATCTGTTCGACCATCAGCCAGGTCGGCCAGGCGCTGGTCATCGGGCAGGCGACGCCGGCGGTCTTCAATGCGCGCGCCGCCTGCTCCACACCAGCCCAGGTCTGCGGGAAAGTGTCGGGGTTCAGATTGGCGCGGCGGAACACGTCCTTGTTGTAGAACACCACCGCCGTGCTGCTGTTGAACGGCATCGACATCATCCGCCCATCGGCCAGGCTGTAGTAGCCGCGCACCGCGGGCAGGTAGTCATCGAAGGGGATCTGTACGCCGGTTTCCGCCAGCAACTCGTGCAGCGGCTTCACCGCGCGGCCGGCGGCCATCATGGTGCCGGTGCCGACTTCGAACATCTGCACGATGTGCGGCGCCTGGTTGGCGCGGAAGGCGGCGATCGCCGCGACCATCGTCTCGGGGTAGGAACCGCGGAAGGTGGCGTTCACGCGATACGTCGTCTGGCTCGCATTGAAGTCGGCGGCAATCTGCTCAAGCATGCCGCCCAGCGGTTGGGTGAGGCCATGCCAGAATTGGATTTCGGTGGGGGCCGCGGGCTGCGCTTGCGCGGGCCCGTTCAAAAGGGCGGCCGCGGCGACGGCGCCGGCGGCAAGGGTGCGGCGAAGCATGGATAGATGTCTCCCAGTTCATGAAGCCGGTGCCATATGCCCGGCCTTCGTTGCATTCTCTTTACCATATGATGACACACTGATGAAGCGCGCCGGGCAAGCCAAATGACGGCGCCCTCAGCCGCGACCCGCGTCGTGCTGGCCCTCGGCACGGCGCAGACGCTGGCCTGGGCTGCCTCCTATTACCTGCCGGCGATCCTGGCGGGGCCGATGGCGCGGGACCTGGGCGTGGCCGAATCTTGGGTTTTCGCGGCCTTTTCCGGGGCGCTGCTGCTCGGGGCCGTGGCCGGACCGCCGGTCGGGCGGGCGATCGACCGGCACGGCGGCCGCGGCGTGCTGGCGGCATCGAGCCTGATGCTCGCGGCCGGGTTGTTGTTGCTGGCCCAGGCGCAGGGGCCGGTCGGGCTGGGGCTGGGCTGGGGGGTGATGGGGCTTGGGATGGCGATGGGCCTCTACGATCCTGCCTTCGCCACGCTGGCGCGACTGTATGGCAAGGATGCGCGCGGAAAGATCACGGGGATCACCCTGCTCGCGGGGTTCGCCAGCACCATCGGATGGCCGGCGACGGCGCTGATGGCCGAGGCCTGGGGCTGGCGGGGTGCCTGTGTTGGCTGGGCGGTGGCGCAGATGGCGATCTGCCTGCCGCTGTATCTGTCGCTGCCACGAGCACCGGCCGAGGCCAGCCCCGCGCCCCTGCCGGCGTCGGTCGCGGCCCCCGCCCCTGTGTCGGCCTGGGCCATGCCGCTGCTGGCCTTCGTCTTCGCCGTCGCCGCCTTCAACGCCGGCGCGATCGGGGCGCATCTGCCGGGGCTGTTGCAGGCGGCGGGCGCCACGCCGACCGCGGCCATCGCGGCCGCCGCGCTGATCGGGCCGGCCCAGGTTGGCGCGCGGCTGGTGGAATTCGGCTTGATGCAGCGCTTCCACCCGCTGGTGGCGGCGCGCATCGCCTGCATCACGCATCCGGCCGGGGCGATGGCGCTCGGCGTGGTGGGCGCGGCGGGGGCGGCGCCGTTCGCGCTGCTGCATGGCGCGGGCAACGGCATGTTGACGGTCGCCAAGGGCACCCTGCCGCTGGCGATTTTTGGGGCTGCTGGCTACGGCGCGCGCACCGGGTTGCTGTCGATCCCGGCGCGGTTCGCGCAAGCCGCCGCGCCCTTGCTGTTCGGGCTGCTGATCGCGGGTTTCGGCACCGGTGCGTTGTGGCTTTCGGCCGGGCTGTCGGTGGCCTCGGCCGTGGCGCTGATGGTGCTGAGGGCGCGGTAGCGCGCCCGGCGTCGATCATTCGCGGACCATTGCCGGCACTTTGCCGCGACCCAGGCGCACCATCGGCCTGCCGCGCGCCGACCGGTCCAGCCAGACCGCCAGCGCGTAGAGCAAGCCGACACCAAGGCCGAACAGCCCGATGTCCAGCAGGAACGGCTCGACTGGCACCCGTGCCCCACCGGTCACGCGGATCAATGTCGCGACGCCATAGGCCAGGAACAGCCCGACGCAAAACACCGTCAGGCTGTGCCGCCCGATGCGGCCGAGCGCCCGGCTCCACCCCGCCTGCCAGATCGCGGCTCCGGCCGCCGGCAGCAGCCGCACCGCCAGCCAGGCACAGGCGAAACTGTGCAGCAGGACGGGCAGGCCCAGGTTCACCTTGTCCCGCCAGAAGCCGTCATCGGGCAGCGCGCCCGGCAGAAAGCCGTAGTGCCGCAGCATCACCACCACGCCGAACCCGATCACGGCCAGGCTGCCCGCAGTGAGCCAGGCGGCCAGCCGCGGCGAGGCACCGGCCAGCGGTCCGCCCCCCAGCAGCATCCGTCGCCCCAGCCAGGCCCCGCCCAGGAACAGCACCTGCCAGGCAAAGGGGTTGAAGGCGATGTGGCTGCCGCCCAGCCCCAGCGGCGCCCAACCCCAGGCCTGCACCGCGGCCCAAAGCCCGATCGGCACCAGCAAGGCCCAGTCGCCGGCCCGGCCAAGCAGCCACATGAACCCCGGCAGCAGCAGCATGCACCACACGAACACCGGCAGGATGCCCATGAATTCCGGTTGGTAGAGCATCACCGCGGCACCCAGCAGCGAATGCCATGGGGCGGTTACAAGATGGCCGAACCCCAGCCTCATCAATTCGCCCCGGAATTCGCCCCGGTCGCCCGTCGCCAGCGACACGCCGAGCACCATCAGCGCGAACAGCCCAAACACCACAAGGTGCGTGCGCCACAGGCGGACGGCGCGCTGCCCGAGGTCGCGGCTCGCCGCCCCGAACCCGTCGCGCAGCCGCTTGCGGGCGAACACGCTGCCGAGCGCCAGGCCCGAGAGGAAGACGAATTGCTCGCTGCTGTCCGACAGGCCCCAGGCCGCCGGTATCAGCCAGGCGCCGATGAAGGAGCCATGGCTGTGCGAGGCGAAGATGATGACCTGCAACAACCCGCGCAGGGCATCGAGCCGCGAATCCCTCCCTGGCGCTGGCGGCACCGCGTCACGCATGGCGGCGCATCGGCGCGATCGACCACAGCCGGTCGATCCAGACAGGGAACTCGGCCCGCATCAACCAGATGATCAGCAGCGACGCCGCCCAGGTCGCGCAGGCTTCCTTGAACAGCACGCCGCCGTCCTCATACGGGTCGATGCCGAGCGGGCTGACCACATGGAAAAAGATCGCCCCGCTCATGATGCCGAGCGAGAAGGCAGCCCCCGGCAATCGCGTCCGCGGGATCAGCACCAGCACCGCGGCCACGATCTCCATGATCGCGACAAACAGGCGGAAGGGTTTCTCGCCACCGGGCGTGCCGAGCCAGTTGGACAGGATGGTGAACAGGTGCACCGAACCCTCATGCCCCAGCAGCTTGTATTGTTCATGGTAGAGCAGTTCCCAAGCGATCCAGATCGCCGGCAGCCAGGACAGGCGCTTTGGCCAGGAATAGGGGGGCCAGGAATAGGGCGGCCAGGAATAGGGCGGCCAGGAAGCGGGCGGCCAGGAAGCGGGGCGGGGCGCGGTGGGCTCGGGCATGGCTCGGTCCTCGATCCGATATGCCATCGGCCCCTTGGGGGGAGTGTGGCAGCAGCAGCGACGCCCCTTGTTCGCCCCGGCACATCGCAGGGTTACGCCGTAACCTTTCGTCCTTGACAAACGAAACATGCCCATAGAGCAACAGCGATCACCATGACGATGACATTTACCGCCGATCTGCGAATGCAAGCACCCCGGGGCCTGATCGTTGGGGTTTCCCGGCCCGCCGGCCGGGCTATGGTGTTCGCCATGGAAGATGGCGCCGGCATCTGGGAAGCATGGATGGTTGCCGCCCAGGCTGGCGATGGCGCGGCCTACAACGCCGTGCTCAAGGCCTGCGCCCCCTATCTGCGCGGCGTCGCGCGACGCCGGCTACGCGAGCCTGCCTCGGTCGAGGACGCGGTGCAGGACGCGTTGCTGACCATCCATTCGCTGCGCCACACCTGGGATCCCAACCGCCCGCTGCGGCCCTGGATGGCCGCCATCGCCGACCGCCGCGCGATCGACGTCGCACGCCGCGAACTGCGCCGCGGCGGGCGGGAAATCGCCGTCGAGGCCGCCGACGACCTGGCCGATAGCCGCGCCACCGATTCCGAGGAACGCGCCGCCGCGACGCAACTGCGCCGCGCCATCGCCGACCTGCCGGCCAGCCAGCGCACCGCGCTGCGCCTGGCCAAGATCGAGGACCTGCCCCTGGCCGAGGCCGCCGCCCGTTCGGGGCTGTCGGTCGGTGCCCTGAAAGTCGCCACACACCGAGCGATAGTCACGCTGCGCAAGCGTCTGGGGGGCGCGTGATGAATACCGACGACCTGATTACCCGGCTCGCCGCCGATGCACGCCCGGTCACCCCGGTGCATGCCGGGCGCCGGGCCATGCTGTGGCTGGCCTTTGCCCTGGCGGTCGTGACCGCGACGGTGCTGTGGCACGGGCTGCGGCCCGACCTGTCGCTGCGGCTGGAACTGCCGACCGAACAGATCCAGTGGCTGTCCTCTCTCGCGACCGGCATCCTGGCCGCGATCGCCGCCGCACGGCTGGCCGAACCGGGTCGCCCCGCGGCCTGGGCGCTGTTGCCGGTGCCGGCGGTGGTGGTCTGGGTCGCCGGCATGGGGTTCGGGTGCCTGGCCGATATTGCGCGGCTGGGGGCGGATGCCTTGGTGCTCGGCACCTCCTGGAGCTGCCTGAAGTTCATCGTCGGCGTCGGCGCGCCCTTGCTTGCGGTGCTGCTCTATCTGCTCAGGGACGGGGGGAGCCTGCGCCCGGGGCGGGTGTCGGCGATGGCGGGGCTGGCCGCCGCCGCCTTGTGCTCGGCCGGGCTGTCGCTGTTCCACAATCTGGATGCGGCCTTGATGATCCTGGTCTGGCACGGCATTGCGGTGGCGATCGTGTGCGGGTTCGGCGCGGTGATGGGGCGGGTTGTCCTGGCTCGGTAAATCCCTGGCGGGCTGAGTGGCCTTGGCTTGCGCCCCCGCCGGGCCTAAGGCCGGTGCAAACGGGAGCGCCCTGACCATGACCGACGCCTTCATCTGCGACGCCGTCCGCACGCCCATCGGCCGCTTCGGCGGCAGCCTCGCCATGGTCCGCCCGGATGACCTCGGCGCCGTGCCGCTGCGCGCACTGATGGCGCGCAATCCCAACGTGGACTGGGCCGCGGTCGAGGACGTCATCTTCGGCTGCGCCAACCAGGCGGGCGAAGACAACCGCAACGTCGCCCGCATGGCCCTGTTGCTGGCCGGCCTGCCCGACAGCATCGGCGGCAGCACGGTGAACCGGCTTTGCGGGTCGGGCATGGATGCGGTCGGCAGTGCCGCGCGCGCCATCCGCGCAGGCGATGCCGAGCTCATGCTCGCCGGCGGGGTCGAAAGCATGACCCGCGCGCCCTTCGTCATGGGCAAGGCGCAGGAAGCCTTCAGTCGCCAGGCCGAGATCTTCGACACCACCATCGGCTGGCGCTTCGTCAATCCGGCGATGAAGGCGGCGCATGGCGTCGATTCCATGCCGGAGACGGCCGAGAACGTGGCGCAGGACTTCCAGATCAGCCGCGCCGACCAGGACGCCTTTGCCTGGCGGTCGCAGCAGCGCGCCGGCGCCGCCCAGGCGGCAGGAATTTTTGCCGAGGAGATCGTCCCGGTCAGCATCGCCCGCCGCCGCGCCGACCCGATCATCGTCGATCGCGACGAACACCCGCGCCCCGACACCACGCTGGAGGCCCTGGGCAAACTCGCCACGCCCTTCCGCAAGGAGGGCGGCAGCGTCACCGCCGGCAATGCCAGCGGCGTGAACGACGGCGCCTGCGCGATGCTGGTCGCCAGCGCCGCCGCGGCCGCCCGCCACGGGCTGGTCCCCCGCGCCCGGGTGGTCGCGATGGCGACCGCGGGGGTCGCCCCGCGCATCATGGGGTTTGGGCCAGCGCCAGCGACGCGCCGCGTGCTGGAAAAAGCCGGGCTGACGCTCGCCGACATGGATGTGATCGAACTCAACGAGGCCTTCGCCGCCCAGGCGCTGGCGGTGACGCGCGACCTAGGGCTGGCGGATGACGCGGCGCATGTGAACCCGAATGGCGGGGCGATCGCGCTCGGCCATCCCTTGGGCATGAGCGGGGCGCGGCTGGTACAGACCGCGGTCGCCGAATTGCACCGCCGCCAGGGGCGCTATGCGCTGGCGACGATGTGCATCGGCGTCGGGCAGGGGATCGCGATGGTGGTCGAGCGGGTCTGACCAGGCGCGCCCGGTCACCCCGGGCCGGGTGTTTGACCGGGCCTGCCACGCGGCCGATCCTTCGGCCCAACACCGGAGGACGCCATGACCACCCGACCCTTCACCCCCGCCGACCTGGAAGCCCTGCGCGCCTGGGACACGCCGACGATCTGCAACGCGCTGGAGGTCATCCTGCCGGCCCGCCGCGGCCACGGCTTCACCGTGCGGCCGTTCCAGGTGGCCGATGTGGCGCTGAAGCCGATCTGCGGCCTGGCGCGCACCGGCACGATCCGCGCGGCCCACCCGGCCGGGCGTGACCGCGCGGCCGATCGGGCCGCGCGCCTGGGCTGGTACGAATATGTCGCCGCGGCCGCGATGCCGACCATCGTCGTGCTGCAGGACCTGGACGATACGCCCGGCACCGGGGCCTTCTGGGGTGAGGTGAACAGCAACGTCCACCAGGCCCTCGGCGCACAGGGCTGCGTCACCAACGGCTCGTTCCGCGACCTGGACATGTTGGCGCCCGCGTTTCAGATACTGGGTCTGGTCAACCCGTCCCATGCGCATGTGCATGTGGTGGCGCGGGGCCTGGATGTGTCGGTGCACGGCATGGCGGTGACCTCGGATGCCGTCGTCCATGCCGATCGCCATGGCGCGGTGGTGGTGCCGGACGAGGCGGTGACACAAATCCCCGGCGTGATCGACCTGCTGACCCGCAAGGAGGCGGTGATCCTCGACCTCTGCCGCGACGGGGCGCTGACCATCGCGAGCCTGCGGGACGCGTTCTCACGGATGGACGATATTCATTGAAGATCTGGCGTTGATGGCACCCGTCGCCGTCCGCCCCGAATGGGTGGACCACTACGGCCATATGAACCTCGCCTA
This sequence comes from Acetobacterales bacterium, assembly GCA_038249305.1. Lineage (GTDB taxonomy): Bacteria > Pseudomonadota > Alphaproteobacteria > Acetobacterales > Acetobacteraceae > Humitalea. The sequence goes on along the minus strand of JBBRWI010000032.1, from coordinate 8,507 downwards.
TTACCTCGTGGTCTTCGACCTCGCGACCGATGCGATGTGGCCGGGACTTGGGCTCGGCGATGCGCTGCGGGCGCGGGGCCTTGGCACCTTCGCCGCCGAAACCTGGGTCGGCTACACGCGGGAAGTGACGCTCGGCATGCCGCTTGGCTGCGACAGCGCGGTGCTGGCGCATGACGCCAAGCGGTTGCTGGTGCGCCACCGGATGCGCCACGCCGAACAAGGCTGGCTGGCGGCGGAGAACGAGGTGCTGTTCCTCTGCGTCGATCTGGCGGCGCGCAAGGTCACGTCCTGGCCGGCCGCATGCCAGGCGCTGTTCGATGCGGCCGTCGTGGCCGAGGCGCCGCAGCGCCTGGCGCTCAGGCGGGCCGGTTGACCAGCCAGATCCCGGCGCAGATCAGCACCAGCGCCACCCCCAGCGCCGGCGTCACCGCATCCCCCAGGATCAGCGCCCCGGCCGCGACACCAAAGACCGGCGTCAGGAAGGAAAAACTCGCGAGCCCCGAAACCTGGTAGCGCGTGACCAGCCAGAACCAGGCGAGGTAGGAGGCGAAGGCCACCAGCAGCACTTGGAAACCAAGTGCTGTCATGACCCGCAGGTTGGGGTCGAAAGCGCCGGCCTCGCCGACCAGAAGCCCGAGCGGCACCAGCAGCGCCGAAACACCGAGTTGCGCCGCCAGGGTCGCCTCGGCCGGGGCGCTGCGCAGGCGGCTGGCCTTGATCAGCACCGTGGTGCCGCCCCAGCACAACGCGCCCACGAAGCACAGCGCATCGCCCAGCAATTCGCGCCCCGATGGCAGCCGCAGGCTATCGGCAAAAGCCAGCGCCAGCCCGGCGAGGCAGACGCCGAGCCCGATCCCGCGCGCGCGCGTCAACCGATCCTCCGGCAGCAGCCAATGCGCCAGCAGCGCCACCAGGCAGGGCGCGGTATAGAGGAAGACCACACCGCGCGCCGCGGTGGTGAATTCCAATCCGATATAGACCGCGACGAATTCCGCCGAGAACAGCAGCCCGCAGCCGAAGGCCGCCCATCTCGTGCCGCGCGGCGGCAGCAGCCGCACCCCCCGCCAGGCGCACCAGGCGGCGAGCAGGGCGAGGCTGCCGACCGATCGCAGCCCGGCATGGACCAGGGGCGACAGCCCCTCGTTGCCGATCTTCATGGCGACCTGCCCGAGGCCCCAGGTGGCGCAGAGCAGCACCATCAGCGCCATCGCCGGCGCGTCCATCCTGCGGTTCATGGCGCTATCCGACTGGCCGGGGGGGCGTCGGCACGGGCCGGATGGTGGCTGCCGTCACGCGACCAGCCGGTCCAGCCGGTCGCGCAGCCGGTACCAGCCCCCCACCATCGGCAGGAACCACGGGTCGCCGCGATAGCCGGGCAGGGTGGGGAAGGCCAGCCCGTCCAGGGCAAAGCGCTCATTGGCGGCACCGGCGATCTTCAGCGCGGCCTGATGACCGAGCCAGGTCGCCATCGCGACACCCGACCCCTGGCAGCCGGCGGCGTAGTGCAGCCCGTCCTGCACCCCGATATGCGGCAGGAAGTCGAAGGTGAAGGCGACATTGCCGGTCCAGGAATGGGTGATCGCGGTGTCGCGCAAGGCCGGGAACACCTCGGTCATGAAGCCGTGCAGCACCGGGGCTGCGGCCTCGGGCGTGGTCGGGCCGAAACTCGCGCGCCCGCCCCACAACACCCGCGTCCCGTCCGGCGAAGGCCGGAAATAGTTCAGCACCCGCTTGGTATCGCTGATCATGCGGCGGCCGGGGAACAGCCGGTCGATGACCTCGGTGCCCAGCGGTTCCGTCGCGATGATGTAGGAGCCGACGGGGATCATCCGCCGCGCCAGCCAGGGCATCGCGCAGGCGCCATCGGCCCCGCGCGAATAGCCGTTGGTCGCGACCAGCACCGCATCGGCGTCGAGGTCGCCGGCCGAGGTCGAGAGGGCAAACCCGTCGCCCGCCCGCGCGATGCCGCCAACGCGCACGCCATCCATCAGCACAGCCCCTGCGCGCTCGGCCGCGCGGGCAAGGCCGCGGGCGTATTTGCCGGGGTGCAGGCTGCCGGAGGCATCGGCGATCATGCCGCCATGGTAGTGGTCGCTGCCCAGCGCCTCGCGCTGCTGCGCCCGCGGCAGCATGCGGGTCGGAAGGCCGGTGACCTCCGCCAGGTAGTCGGCCCGCGCCGCCAGCCCGTCGAAGTGCTTTTGCGTCCAGGCCGGCACGAAGCGGCCGCAGCGGATGTAGTCGCAGTCGATGGCCTCGCGCGCGATGGTCTCCTCGATGAAGGGGAAGGAGGCGGCGGCGGCATCGGCGATGCGCCGCGCGCCCTCCGGCCCGTGGGTTTTTTCAAGGCCGCTGGACGCCACCTTCAGCCCGCCCGAGACCATTCCGCCATTGCGGCTGCTCGCCCCCCAGCCAATCCGTTCCGCATCCAGCACCAGCACGTCGTGGCCCAGGCGCCGCAAGGTCAGCGCCGCCGACAGCCCGGCATAGCCGCCGCCGACCACCGCGACCGCCGTGCGGGCGGGCAGATTGGCGCCGCGTTCGGCAGGTTCGGCCGCATCCCACCAATAAGGGGCGGTGCGAAAGGCGTTGGTGGCGGTGGTGGTCATTGCAGCGGGGCCCGCCTTCCGTTTGACTGTCACAGGGTCGCGCCGGCAGGGCGGGGCGGCAAGACCGGAGCGATGGCAATGCAGACATTCCAGCAGGATTGCGTGGCGCTTGCGGCGGAGAGGCTCCGCGACGGGCGGATCGACCGGCGCGCCTTCCTGGCCGCCCTCGCCGCCCTCGGCGCCGTGCCGGCGCAGGCCCAGAGCGGCCGCGAATTGGTGATGGTGAACTGGGGGGGCATCGCCAACGAAGGCTTTGGGCGCTTCTACGGCGAGCCCTTTGCGGCGGCGAACGCCGGCTGGCGGGTCGCGCAGGACAGCACCGGGCCGTCCGCGGGGCGCATACGCAGCATGGTCGAAAGCGGGCGGACCACCTGGGACCTGTGCGACAGTTCGGCCTCCTCGGCGATCGTGCTGGGGCGGGCGAACCTCGCGACCGCGATCGATTATTCCGTGGTGGACCGGAGCAAGGTGATCGACCCGGCCTTTGCCATGGAGCATGGCGCCGCACCCTATTCCTTCAGCAGCGTGCTGGCCTACGACAGTGCCAAATTCCCGGCTGGCGGTCCGACCGGTTGGGCCGATTTCTACGACCTGCGGCGGTTCCCGGGCATGCGACTGCTGCGGCGGGATGCCCTGGCGGTGCTGGACGGCGTGCAGATGGCCTTGGGCCGCGACAAATCCGCCCTCTATCCGCTGGATATCCGCGCCTGCCTGGCAAAGATCCGTGAAATCCGCCGCAATGCCGTGTTCTGGGCGAATGGCAGCGAGAGCGAGCAGTTCCTCCGCACCGGGGAGGCCGTGATGGGCCAGATCTGGCACACCCGTGCCAAGGTGCTCGAAGAAGAAACCCGTGGACGGATCAAGTTCATCTGGAACCAGGGCGTCTTGCAGGCGGGCATCTTCGTCATCCCGCGCGGCAATCCGGGCGGCGCCATGGCGCAGCGGCTGCTGGCATCGATGCTGGCCAATCCCGCGCCGCAGGTCGGCCTGCTGCAACTGCTGGGCAATGGCCCGACCAACCCCGAGGCCGCGGCGCAGGTGCCGGAAGCGTTCAAGCGCTTCAACCCGACCGATCCGGCCAATGTGCCGCGGCAACTGACCCTGGACGGCGGTTGGTGGGGGCTGAACTACCCGGAGGTGAACCAGCAATACCTCGACGTGATCACCGGCTGAGCATGCCGCTGCTGCTGGTGAAGTCGGGCGGGGCGGAGGCCGCCGTCGCCTGGCGCGCGGCCTTTGCCGAAGCGATGCCGGACCTCGATGTGCGCTACTGGGACGATCCGGTGCCGCCCGAGGCCGTCGATTACGTCATGGTCTGGGACCCGGAGCCTGGCCGCCTCGCCCAATTCCCCAACCTGCGGGTGGTATTTTCCAGCGCCGCCGGGGTGGACAACATCACCCGCGACCCCGCCTGGCCACGCCACCTGCCGCTGGTCCGCATGGGCGGGGAGGGCACAGCCCAGCGCATGGGCGAATTCATCGGCTGGGCCTGCCTGTCGCTGCTCCGCGGCGCGCGGCGGATGGCGCTGGCGCAAGGGCGGGCGGAATGGGACTACTTCGAGGCGCCCTTCGCCGCCCCGGACCGGCGGGTGGGGATCATGGGCATGGGCAATCTCGGGACCCATGCGGCCGGGGTGCTGGCCGCCATCGGCTTTCCGGTCGCGGGGTGGTCGCGCAGCCGCAAGCCGGGGCGGGAGTCCTATGCGGGGGAGGAGGAATTGCCCGCCTTCCTGGCGCGCACCGATATCCTGGTCTGCCTGCTGCCCTCGACGCCTGAAACCGCGGGGCTGATCGGAGCCCCCCTGATCGCGCAACTGCCGGCGGGGGCGGCCCTGGTGAATGCCGGGCGGGGCAGCCACGTCGTGCTGCCCGACCTGATCGCGGCGCTGGACAGCGGCCACCTGTCCGGCGCGGTGCTGGATGTCTTCGCGCCCGAACCGCTGCCCGCCGGCCAGCCCGCCTGGGCGCATCCGAAGATCATCATAACGCCGCATATCGCATCGCTTGCCGCGCGGGACGAAAGAGCCGGCTATGTCGTCCAGGCCATCCGCGACCACGCCGCCGGGCTGCCGCTGCCGAACCTGTTCGACCCCGACCGAGGCTATTGATCCGTTGAGCCACGCGCTTGCCATACAGGGCCTGACCAAGCGCTACGGCGCCTTCGTCGCGGTGCGGGAAGTGACGCTGGACGTCGCGGCCGGCGCCTTCCTGACGCTGCTGGGGCCGAGCGGGTCGGGCAAGACCACCATCCTGATGGCGATCGCAGGCTTTTCGACGCCGGATGCCGGGGCGATCCTGCTGGATGGACGGGACATCACGCCGCTGCCGCCGGAACGTCGCGATTTCGGCATGGTGTTCCAGGGCTATGCGCTGTTCCCGCATATGACGGTCGCCGAGAACATCGCCTTCCCGCTGCGCGTGCGGAAGCTCGGCCGCGCCGAGCGCGATGCGAAAACCCGCGCGGCACTCGACCTCGTGCAGTTGACGGGCCTTGCCGACCGCCGTCCGACGCAATTGTCGGGCGGGCAGCAGCAGCGCGTGGCCCTGGCGCGCGCGCTGGTCTTCGACCCCGCCCTGCTGTTGTTGGATGAACCGCTGTCGGCACTGGACAAGAAGCTCCGTGCCGAGCTGCAGGAGGAGTTGCGCGCGCTGCACCGCCGCGTCGGCCGCACCTTCGTCAACGTCACGCATGACCAGGATGAGGCGCTGTCGCTGTCCGACCAGGTGGCGATCCTGAATCACGGGCGGCTGATCCAGGCCGGCGCGCCGGCGGCGCTGTACGAACGGCCGGCGACCCGCTTCGTCGCCGATTTCCTCGGCAAATCCAATTTCTTCACGGCTTTCGCCGACGCCGGGCGGCTGCATGTCGGCGGCATCGACCTGGTGCAGGATGGCGCGCCGGCCGCCGGCCCGGTGCTGCTGTCGCTGCGCCCGGAAAAGATCGCGCTGCTGGCCGAGGCCGAGACGGCGGCCAATGTCGCGGCGGGCCGGATCCGGTCCTGGTCCTACATGGGGGCCGGGTTCGGGCTGGTGGTGGATACGCCGCTCGGCCCGCTGCGCGCGTCGCTGCCATCCTGGCGCGCCCCCATCGCACCGGCGGAGGGGTTGGATGTGCGCCTCGGCTGGGCCAGCGACGCCGCGGTGCCGGTGGCCGAGGACGCGCCGTGAGGCGTGACGCCGGCTGGTGGGCGCTGATCGCGCCGGCCTTCCTGCTGCTGACCGTCTGCTACATCGCGCCGATCGTGCAGGTGCTGGCGATCAGCGTGCTGGAGCCGACCCCCGGCCTGTCCAACTACGAACGCCTGTTCACCAGCGAAAGCGTGCAGCGGGTGATCGTGACCACCTTGCGCATCTGCACCATCACCACCGTCATCGCGCTGCTGCTGGGCTATGCGCTGTCCTATGTGATCGCGATGGCGAGCGAGGCGGCGCGGCGGTGGTGGCTGCTCGCGGTGCTGGTGCCGTTGTGGATATCGGTGTTGGTGCGGGCCTTCGCCTGGGTCACGCTGCTGCGGCGGCAGGGGGTGGTGAACCAGGGGCTGATGGGTGCCGGGATCATCGACGAACCGCTGGCCCTGGTCTGGAACGAGACGGGCATCGTGATCGGCATGGTGCACTACATGGTGCCCTATGCCGTGCTGCCGATGCTGGCCGCGATGCGGGAGGTCGATCCGCGGCTGCTGACCGCGGCGCGCGGCATGGGGGCATCGCGGGGGCTGGTTTTCGCGCGCGTGTTCCTGCCGCTGTCGATGCCGGGGGTGATCGCGGCCGGGGTGCTGGTCTTCATCTTCTCGCTCGGCTTCTACATCACGCCGGCGATCCTGGGTGGCGGGCGGACGCTGATGGTCGCCGAATGGATCAAGCTGCAGATCCTGGACCTGATCCGCTGGGGCCTCGGGGCCATGATGGCGACGGTGCTGGTGGTGGCGATCCTGGCGACGCTGGCGGTATTCTCCCGCGTGGTGAACCTGCGGCGCCTGTTCGGAGGGGGAGGGTGAACGGCGCGCATCGCCCGGGGTGGTTCGCGCGCGGGGTCGCCTGGTCAACCGTCGTCTATCTGGTGTTGCCGCTGACGATCGTGCTGCCGGTGTCGCTGACCGACCGGCGGTTCCTGTCGCTGCCGGAACATGGCGCGTCGTTGCAGCATTACCGCGCCTTCTTCGCCTCACCGCTATGGCTGGATGCGATGGGGCAGTCGCTGTGGATCGCGCTGTGTTCGACGGTGCTGGCGGTGGTTACCGGGACCTTGTGCGCGATCGGCTGCTGGCGGCTGTCGCGGCGGTCCACCGACCTCGTGCGCGCGCTGATGCTGCTGCCGCTGATCATTCCCTCGATCGTCTATGCGATCGGGCTGTACCGTTACTTCGGCCGCTTCGGATTGCTCGACAGTTTCTTGGGCGTGACCCTGGCGCATGGGGTGACGGGCATTCCCTATGTCGTGGTTACGGTTTCGACCGCGCTCGCGGCTTTCGACCCGCGGCTGGAACAGGCGGCGCGCGGCATGGGCGCATCGCTGTGGCAGACGTTGGCCTGGGTCATCCTGCCCCGCATCGCGCCCGGCATCATCTCGGGCGCCATCTTCGCCTTCATCCATTCCTGGGATGAGTTGGTGATCGTGCTGTTCATCGCCTCGCGCCGGGTGACGACCCTGCCGCGCCGCATCTGGAACGGCATCAACGAGAACCTGGACCCGACCATGGCCGCGGTGGCGGTGCTGCTGATCGTGATGACCTTGGGGTTGTTGCTGCTGGACATGGCGCTGCGGCGGCGCCGGGGATGACGGAAATTGCCCAGGCGGGAGGCAGGTGCTGCACGACGCCACCTGGTCTCCGCCCCGATGCGCGGTTGACGCGCCGCCCGCCCGGCATGAAATTCCTGCCATCCTGCCGATGGAGCCTGCCGTGACCTATGCCAGCCCCCCCGCCACCCTGCGCGGTGTCTCCGCCGAGGAATGGCGCATCCGCTGCGACCTCGCCGCGCTGTATCGCCTGGTCGCGCATTTCCGCATGACCGACTTCATCTACACCCACATCAGCGCCCGCGTGCCCGGACCCGAGCATCATTTCCTGATCAACAAGTACGGCGTGCTGTTCCACGAGATGCGCGCCTCCGACCTCGTCAAGATCGACCTGGATGGCAACGTCATCGAGGACGGGCCGAAATCCAAGCGGGTCAACGCCGCCGGCTTCACCATCCATTCGGCGATCCACATGGCGCGTGAGGATCTGGTCTGCGTCGTCCATACCCATACCGCCGCCGGCATCGCCGTCAGCGCCCAGAAGCAGGGGCTGCTGCCGATCAGCCAGCATGCGCTGAAGTTCTACGGCCACCTTGCCTATCACGGCTATGAGGGCGTGGCGCTCGACCTCGACGAACGCGACCGCCTGGTGCACGACCTGGGTGGGCATCGCGCGATGATCCTGGTGAACCACGGCCTGCTCTGCGCCGGGCGTACGATCCCCGAGGCGTTCAACAACATCTACTACCTGGAACGCGCGTGCCAGGCGCAGATCGCAGCGCAGTCGGGTGGTGCCGAACTCATCCTGCCGCCCGAGGAGGTGCGCCTGAAGACCGCCGAGCAATTCAATCGCGATACCGTGCTCGATCACTACGAATGGGCCTGGGACAGCGCGCTGCGGCTGATCGAAGGCCAGGGGGCCGACTGGCGCGCATGACAAGCGGCGTGCTGCTGCACAACGGGCGCGTCTTTGCCGGGCGCGGCCGGCCGGTGACGGATGCGGTGCTGCTGCGCGATGGGTGCATCGCGGCCCTGGGCGATGCGGCCCGCGATGCCGCCGGTGCGGATGACCGGCGCGTTGATCTGGCCGGGCGTCTGGCGACGCCCGCGCTGGATGAGGCGCATATGCACCTGCTGCCCCATGGGCTGGCGCTGACGCAGGT
>JBBRWI010000031.1:0-22737 GCA_038249305.1 Acetobacterales bacterium | reverse complement strand
AGCGTCACAGCCTCACCATGCCAGTTTTCCGGGCCTTCGTGCCGCCATCCGAGGCGGTTGTAGAAACCCGCCTTGTCCGGGGTGAACAGCCACAGCCGTTCATGCCCCGCCGCCGCGGCGAAGGTTTCCACATGCCGGACCAGGATCGCGCCGATCCCGCCGCCGCGCGCCTCGGGCACGACATACAGGCTGGCGAGCCAGGGGTTCAGTTCGGGCCGCTGGAACAGGTCGTCGAGGTCGAGTGCCACAGTGCCGATCGGCCGCCCGCCGACGGTCGCGACCCAGACGACCGGGGCCGCCGGCCCGCGGGCGCGGGCGCAGTAGTCGATGGTCTCGGCCAGGCTCCAGCCGTCGAAATGCCACCAGGTTTGATGCAGCCAGCCGGCGACCTCCGCCTCATGCCCGCTGCCGCCGAAGGGGATGATCCTCATGTGAAATGGTCCCAGGCCATATCCTGCCACGACAGGTATCCCCCCTTGCCGGCCCCGGTGTCGAGGAAGCGGGCCTGGCCGCCGGCCTCGCCGGGCCAGGTGGTCGGCTGGTCGCGTCGCTCGTGGCCGCAGAATACCGTCAACCCCGGGGGCAGCAGGTCGATCCAGCCATGCAGCCGTTCGGGAAAGCCATCCGCGAGCGACCGGCCCGAAACCTCGCCATAGAGCGCGCGGGCGACCGGCGGGGTGGGGCGGTTGGCCCCGGCCTCGGGCGGCGGCAGGCCGTGCTCCATGGCGGGGTGCCAGGCGGCGTGGACGAAACGCGCGGACGGCAACCCGGCCCAGGCGGGGGCGCGGGCGATCTCGGCCAGGGCGCGCACGGCCAGCGCATCGCGGTCAGGTGCCAGGGCCAACTGGTCCAAGGTTGCCTGCAGCCCGTGGGTACGCTCGGTCTGCCGGCCGGTCAGCGCCCGCCGCAGCCGATGGTCGTGATTGCCCAACAGGAACAGCCCGGTGCCGGAATCGAGCAGCCCAAAGGCCAGGCGCAGCGCGCGCGGGCTGTCAGGCCCATGGTCGGTCAGGTCGCCCAACTGCACGACGAACAGCCCCGAGGCCGCAGCACCCTTGATGGCCGCGGCGAAGGCGGCCGCATCGCCATGCACGTCACCGACGATCCGCAAGCCGCTGAAGCGGCGCCGGTCGGGCGGCCAGGCGGTCAGGCGGCCTCGCCCGAGATGGCGGCGAAGGCGGCCAGCGCCCGGGCGCGGCCCTCGGCATGGTCGATGATGGGGGCCGGGTAGTCCCCGGCCTGGCCGCGCGGCGCCTCCCATGGGGTGTGGACCAGGCTTGCGGGCAGGGCCGCCAGTTCAGGCACCCAGCGCTTCACATAGGCGCCGTCGGGGTCGAATTTCGCGCCCTGCAGCATCGGGTTGAACACCCGGAAATACGGCGCCGCATCCGCCCCGGAGCCCGCGACCCATTGCCAGGAGGCGCTGTTCGACGCGAGGTCGCCATCCACCAGCGTGTCCCAGAACCAGGCCTGCCCGTCCTGCCAGGGCTGCAACAGATGCTTGACCAGCAGGGAGGCCACGATCATCCGCACCCGGTTGTGCATCCAGCCGGTGGCCCAGAGCTGGCGCATGCCGGCATCCACGATCGGGTAGCCGGTCATGCCGCGCTGCCAGGCCGACAGGTATCGCGGTTCCGGTTGCCACGGGAAATCGGCGAACTTCTGGGCCAGCGGTGCCTCGGGCATTTCGGGCCGGTGGAACAGCAGGTGGTAGGAGAACTCCCGCCACAGAATTTCCTTCAGGAAGGTATGCGGCCCGGCGGCCCCGGCCGCACGGGCGGCGTGCCAGACCTGACGTGGCGAGATCTCGCCGAAGCGCAGATGCGGCGACAGGCCGGATGTGCCCCCGGGCTCGGCCGGGATGTTGCGCAGCCCGGCATACGCCGCCAGCGCCTGGGCGCCGAAGGCCGCGAGGCGTGCCTGGGCGCCGGCCTCACCGGGTTGCCAGTTGTCGCCGAATGCCCGCGCCCAATCCTGCGCCCAGTCCCGCCGGGGCAGCAGGTCGAGCATCTGGTCCGGCGGTGCCGCGGCAACGGGGTGCAGTTGCGCTGGGGCCGCCAGTGGCGGCGCCGGATCGCCCGCGGCGAAGACCGCGCGGGCGAAGGGGCTGTAGACTTGAAACGGCTTGCCCTGGGCGGTCCGCACCGCGTGCGGGTCGTGCAGCAGGCTGCCGCGATGGCGCACGAAGCGGCGGCCGCTGGCCTGCAGCGATGCCGCGATGGCCTCGTCCTGGCGCCGGCCCCAGGGTTCGAAACGCTGGGCGACATGCACCTCGGCCGCGCCGATTTTTTCAGCAAGCGATGGGATGATGGTGGCGGCATCGCCGCTGACCAGATGCAAGGCAACGCCGCGCGTCGCGAGGTCGGCCGCCAGCGACGCCAGCGCGTGATGCAGCCACCAGCGCTGCGCGCCGCCATGCTGCCATTCGCCCGCGGCGGCATCGTCCAGCACGAAGATCGGCAGCACCGGCCGGTCGGCCACCGCCATCAGGGCGGGATTGTCGGCCAGGCGCAGGTCGTTGCGGAACCACAGGATGCTGGGAGCGTTCATGCGCCGGATATGGGGGCCTGGCGCCGATCGGACAGGGCCGCCCGCGACGGCCCTGTGGCAAAGGAATGCAGCCGGTCGCGCCCCAGAAGAAAGGCCCGCCCGCCGCGCGGGAACAGCCCCGCCAGGGCAGGATCGCGGATGTCGAGCCCGCCGCAGAAGGCGCCAAACGCTGGCAATACCACGCGCCGGGCGTCGGCCAGGAAGCAGGGGCGGGTGATGCCGCCGGCCCGCGTGTCGAGTGTCGCCTTGGGATGGAAATGCCCGCTGATCTCGCCGTTCGCCCCCGTTTCGGCGATGTGCCGGAAGACCAGTGGCCCGTCGCGATGCTCGGCGACGGCCCGGCCGGGCAGGTCCTGCGGGGCCGTGGGGTCGTGGTTGCCGAGCACCCAGATGACCTCGATCCCCGCCAGCATCGTGGCCAGCACCGCCCGGTCGGCCGCGGCCATGCGCGCCGACCCGGCGCGGTCGTGGAAACTGTCGCCCAGCAGCACCAGTATCGCGGGCTTCCAGCGCCGCAGCAGCGGTGCCAGCCGGGCCAGCGTGTCGCGGGTGTCATAGGGCGGCAGGAAGCGACCCCGCGCGGCGAAGGCGCTGCCCTTTTCCAGATGCAGGTCGGCGACCGCGAGCAGCCGCCGCGCCGGCCAGGCCAGCGCGCCGTCGTGGTCGAGGCCCAGGCGCTCGCCGGCGATGTGCAAGGGGGCGGGGATCATCCGGTCACGGCCTTCGGGGCGTGGCGGATGAAGCGGTTGTGGCGCTTCTTTTCGGCCGGGGCTTTGCGCTGGCTGCGCGGGCGGATGGTCTCGGTCACCTCGGCCAGGGTCTCGTTGAAGGTGTCGGCACCATCGGTCGCGTCATGCACCAGGGCGGCGGCTTCGGCCAGCAGCGCATCCTCGGCCCCGCCGGCGATCCATTCGCGCCCTTCCTCGATCAGCGCGGGCACGGCCAGCGGGGAGACGCGGTCGAGCACGCGGTGGCGGATGCCGCCGGCCCGCGCGCGGGCGAGCAGGGCGGCGATGCGGGCGATGTCGGTCAACCCCCCGGCGGCCTCGGCCCGTGTCGCGCGCAACAGGATGTGGTCGGGTTCGTGCCGGCGCAGCACATCGTAGATCAGGTCGGCGTTCATGGTCATGGATTTGCCCGACTTCTCCTGGCCGGGATGGTGCTTTTCGATCAGCCCGGCGATCGTCGCGATGTTGCGGAAGGTGCGGCGGAGCATGGAAGAATCGGCGATCCATTCTTCCAACTCGTCGCCCAGGATGTCCTCGGCGAAGAGGTCGGCGACGTTGCTGGGTTCGAACGCGCTCCAGACCGCCAGCACATAGTCGGTCCCCAGGAACCCGAGCGGCCCGAAGCCGGCGCGTTCCATCCGCTTGGTGACCAGCATCCCCAGGGTCTGGTGGGCGAGCCGGCCTTCGAACGTGTAGGCGACCAGGAACCAGCGCCCGCCGCGCGGAAAGGTTTCGATCAACAACCCGTCGCGTGGCGGCATTTCGCTGCGCGCCTGCTGCATCCGCAGCCAGTCGCGCACCGGCGCGGGCAGCGCCCCCCAGCGGGCCGGGTCGTGCAGGATGCCGCGCACCCGCTCGGCCAGGTAGGTGGTCAGCGGCATCCGGCTGCCGGCATAGGTCGGCACGCGGGGTTCGCCCTCCCCCCCGCGCGAGACGATGCAGGCGGTGGGATCGAGCCGTTCGTATTTCAGCACCTGGCCGGCAAAGATGAAGCAGTCGCCGGCCGTCAAGGTGGAGATGAACCATTCCTCGACCTCGCCCAACACCGGCCCGCCGCGCAGCCGCACCTTCAGCAGAGGTGTCTCGACGATGGTGCCGAGGTTCATCCGCAACTGCCGCGCGACGGCGGTGCCCTGGACGTGCATCCGCCCCTCGGCGTCGCGGAACAGCTTGCGGAAACGATCATAGGCGCGCAGCGCATAGCCGCCGTCCTCGACGAAGCGCAGCGTGTCGTCGAAATCGCGGCGGGGCAGCGCGGCATAGGGCGCGGCGCGCAGGATTTCCGCATAGAGGTCGTCGGGCAGGAACGGCGCCGAACAGGCCATTGCCAGGATATGCTGCGCCAGCACATCGAGGCCGCCCGCGCGGGGGGCCTCGCCATCCAACTCGCCGGCAGCGATGGCCTCGATCGCGGCGGTGCATTCGATGACCTCGAAGCGGTTGGCCGGAACCAGCACGGCCAGCGAGGGTTCGTCCATCCGGTGGTTCGCGCGCCCCACCCGCTGCAACAGCCGCGACACGCCCTTGGGCGCGCCGACCTGGATCACCTGGTCCACAGCACCCCAGTCGATGCCGAGGTCGAGGCTCGCGGTTGCGACCACCGCGCGCAACCGGCCGTCGGACATCGCGGCCTCGACCCGGCGGCGCTGTTCCACGGTCAGGCTGCCGTGGTGCAGGCCGATCGGCAGGGTGTCCTCGTTCAGCCGCCACAGCGCCTGGAACACCAGTTCGGATTGCGCGCGGGTATTGACGAAGACGATGGTGACGCCGGCCTGTTGGATGCGACGAAAAATCTCGGGCGCGCTGGCCAGGCCCATGTGGCCGCCCCAGGGCAAATGGCCTTCGGGCAGGATGATCTCCAGCCGGGGTTTGGCGCCGTCCTGCCCGGTCACCAGCACCGCTGTCTCGGGTTTTGCGTCGGGCGCCACGAAGGCGCGCAGCGGGTCGGGATGGGCGACGGTCGCCGACAGCCCGACCCGGCGCGCGGCAGGCGCCAGCGCCGACAGCCGCGACAGGCATAGCGCCAGCTGGTCACCGCGCTTGGTGCCGGCCAGGGCGTGAATCTCGTCGATCACCACCGCCGAGAGCCCGGCGAACATCGTGGGCGCATCGGGCGAGGCCAGCAGCAAGGTCAGGCTTTCCGGCGTGGTCAGCAGGATGTGCGGCGGATCGGCGCGCTGGCGCTGGCGGCGGTTGACCGGCGTGTCGCCGGTACGCGTTTCGATCCGGATGGGCAGGTCCATCTCGGTCACCGGCGCTGTCAGGTTCCGTGCGATATCGACGGCCAGGGCCTTCAGCGGCGAGACATAGAGCGTGTGCAACCCCGGCCGCGGGTTTTCGGCGAGGTCGATCAGCGAGGGCAGGAACCCCGCGAGCGTCTTGCCGCCGCCGGTCGGCGCGACCAGCAGCGCCGACCGCCCGGCGCGGGCCGCGGCCAGCAGGGCCATCTGGTGTGCGCGCGGCGCCCAGCCGCGGGCGGCGAACCATGCGGCGAAAAGTTCTGGCAATGTTCCCATCGGTCGGCCCGTTATGCCAGCCGACCGGGGCGGCGGGAAGCCCCGTCAGCCCGATGCGCAAGTGGCGCAGACGCCTTCGATCTCCACCGTCGCGCGCCGGGCCAGAAAGCCTATGGCCTGCGCCGCGGCGGCCAGCGCGTCGGCGACGGCGGGATCGGCGATCTCTGCCGTCACGCCGCAGCGGCCACAGATCAGGAACTGGTGTGGATGACTGTGGCCGGCCTCGCGGGCGTGGTCCGTGCAGGCGATGAAGGCGTTCAGCCGCTCGACCTTGTGGATCAGCCCCTGGTCGAGCAGGAAATCCAGCGCGCGATAGACCGTCGGTGGCGCCGCCCCGGCGCGGCCGATCTTAAGCCGGTCCAGCAGCGCATAGGCGCCGACCGGCTGCCCCGCTTCCAGCACCAGGCGCAGCACGTCGCGCCGCAGATCGGTCAGTTTTGCCCCGCGCACGACGCAGGCCGCTGCCGCCGCATCCAGCCGATCGCCGTGGTCCCGCAGCATTGCCATGTGTGTCTGCACTCTCCAGCCCAAGCCCGAGCCGTGTGATATGGTGGCGCGAAGGAGCCCTGCCCATGGATACACCTGATGCCGCCGCCTGCGAACGCCTGCTGGCCGCCCTGCGCTTCGACGCCCAGGGCCTGGTCGCCGCCGTCGCCCAGCAGCACGATACCGGTGAGGTCCTCATGCTGGCCTGGATGAACCGCGCGGCCGTCGCCGAAACGCTCGCGACGGGCCGGGCCACGTATTTCAGCCGCTCCCGCCAGGCGCTGTGGCGCAAGGGGGATACGTCCGGCCAAGTGCAGCGGCTGGTGGACCTGCGGCTCGATTGCGATGGCGATGCCGTGCTGCTGCTGGTCGATCAGACCGGCGTCGCCTGCCACACCGGGCGGCGGTCATGCTTTTCCTGGGGCCTGCACGACGGGCAGGTGGCGGCGGTCGCCCCCGTGCTGGCCGACCCCGCGGCGCTCTATCCCGGCTGAGGGTCGGCGGGCGGGGCACCGGCCGGGGCGTGCAGCCTTCCTCGCCCCCGCGCGTTGACCAGCCACCGGCACGCGGCACATCCGCCGCCCGCCAAGGAGCGCCCCGACCATGCCCCTGACGATGCCCGAGGACCTGCTGCTGGTGATGCTGGACGACAGCACCGGGCGGCTGCACGACCGCGCCGCCCCCGCGGGCGACTTCGCCCTGGCCGGCGCGATCCTGGCCGAACTGGCAATGCAGGACCGGATCGACACCGCCCCCGGGCATCTGTTCGTCGCCAACCCGGCCCCGGTCGGGGACCCCCTGCTGGACGGCGTCCTGGCCCGGATCGCCGCCGCCGGCCGACAGGAGGACAGCCGCTGGTGGATCGAGACCCTGTCGCGCGATGCCGCCGAATTCCGTGCCGCGCTGTTCGCGCGGCTGGTAGATCGCGGCATCCTGCGGGTCGAGGACGGCCGCTTCCTCTGGCTCTTCGCCGAACGCCGCTACCCGGTCGTTTCCGACAAGGAGGAGCGCGAGGTCAAGGCCCGCCTGCTGGACGTCATCTTTCACGACGGCATTCCCGAACCGCGCGATGCGCTGCTGCTGGGCCTCGCTCGCGCCGCCGGCCTGCTCGACCTGATCCTGGCGCCCGAGGAACTGGAGCGCGCCCGGCCACGCATCGACCAGGTGGCGGGGATGGAGGAGATCAGCCGCGCGGTTACCGCCGCAGTGCGCGACATCTACCTCGAGATCGCGCGCTGGTCGCCGCTGATGTGAGCCTCAGCCACGCCGCAATTTCACCCAGAGCAGGTAGAGCGACAGCGGTGCGGTGATGCCATTGGCGATCCAGACGCTGGGGGCCCCGATGAGCAGCCCATAGACCAGCCAGAGCAACACACCAGCGGCGAACATCAGCAACATCGGCAGGCTGAAATCGCTGGCCGATCCCCGGCGCCAGGTTCTTGCGACCTGCGGCACGAAGGCTGCGGTCGTCAGCGCCCCGGCGATCAACCCGACGCCCTCGGGGCCCGCAAAATCCAGACCCATGCCGCCCCCTGCCTGCCAGAACGGCACGATCCGGTCTATGCAGCCGCTGCATGACCCCGTCCACCCGCGCCGCCGCATGAGTGAGGACCCCGATTGGTCGATCGTGCCCGTCGCTGCGGCGCCGGTGGCGGCGCCGGTCGTCCTCGACTGTGGTCATCCGGCGCGGCCAGATGCGCTGGGGCATGGCCATGTCCGGCTGGCGGTGGCGCAGTTTCCGGCGTTGCCCTTGGCAGGCGTCCCGGCCTGGGCGGCGCTGGTCGCTGGCTGGGCCGCGCGCGCGGCGGCCGGGGGGGCACAACTGGCGATGCTGCCGGCCGAGGCGGCGATGACCTGTGCCGAGGCCATCGCCGTGCCCGGCGTGGCGCCGGCGGCGGCGCTCGCGGATGTCGCGGCCATGGTGCTCGGGGGGCTGCGTGAGGCCGCGCGGCAATCGGGGGTTTGGCTGCTTGGCGGTACGCTGCCGCTGCGCGGGTCGGATGGCGGCTTTCGCATCGTCGCGCCGCTCGCGGCCCCCGACGGGCGGATCGCGCTGCAAGGCGCCGGCCCCGATGCGCCGCCCGCTGTGTTCGACACGCCCTTCGGCCGCCTGGGCATCTCGGCCGGGGACGATATCGGCTTCCCCAAGCATGTCCGCGCCCAGGTCGAGGCCGGGGCCTGGCTGATCCTGGCCCCGGCCCGCGCCACCGACGCGCGGGGCGTGCATCGGCTACATTTGGCCGCCGCCGCGCGCGCGATGGAAAACCGCTGCCATGTCGGGCTGGCGATGATGGTCGGGCCGCCCTGCCGCGGCCATGCCGCCGTGTTCGGCCCGCTCGATCCGGGCTTCCCCGAGGATGGCATCATGGCGCGCGGCGCGATGGACCGGCCCGAGTGGGTTTTCTGTGACCTCGATACCCATGGCCTTGACGCCGCCCGTGCGCACGGCGGCCCGGCCTGGCCCAGGGCGCCGTTCCCGGCCTGCACGCCGGCCAACTTCGTGTGACCCTGGTCTATCTGATTGCCGGCGAATCCTCGGGCGATGTGCTGGGGGCGAAACTTCTGGCGGCCTTGCGCGACCGGGTGCCGGCGATCGAGGCCGCGGGCATCGGCGGCGACCGCCTCGCCGAACAGGGCATGGCCAGCCTGTTCCCGATGCGGGATCTCGCGCTGATGGGAATCCTGGAGGTCCTGCCGAATATCCGCCGCCTGGCCCGCCGGCTGGACGAGACGGTGGCCGACATCACCGCCCGCCGCCCCGATGTGGTGGTGACCATCGACAGCCCCGGCTTCACCTTTCGCATCGCCGACCGGATCCGCCCCTTGGGCATTCCGATCGTGCACTACGTCGCCCCCCAGGTCTGGGGCTGGCGGGCTGGGCGGGTGACCAGGATCGCGCGCCAGGTGGACATGATGCTGTGCCTGCTGCCGTTCGAGCCGGAGATGTTCCTGGCCGCCGGGCTGGACGCGCGGTTCGTTGGCCATCCGGTTCTGGAAAGCGGCGCCGACACCGGCGACGCCGCCCGCTTCCGCGCCAACCACGGCATCGCCCCCGCGGAACGGATGGTGCTGGTCATGCCGGGCAGCCGCAGCACCGAGATCGGCCGCATGCTGCCGGTCTTTGCGGAGGCTTTGCGCCTGGCCGAGGCGCGCATCCCGGGGCTGCGTCCGGTCGTGGCCCTGGCCGGGCCGGTCGAGGCCGCGGTCCGCGCCGCGACCGCCGACTGGTCGCCGGCACCCATCCTGGTCAGCAGCCTGGCCGACAAGCACGACGCCTTTGCCGCCGCCGCCGCCGGGCTGGTCAAATCCGGCACCTCTTCGCTTGAGGTCGCGATGGCCGGCGTGCCGATGCTGGTCGGCTACAAGGTGAACTGGCTCACGGCGGCGATCCTGCGGCGTTTGGCCACAGCCAAGTACGCGGCCATCGTGAACCTGCTGGCCGACGCGCCGATCATCCCCGAATTCATGCAGGAAGGCTGCACGCCCGAACGCCTCGCCGAGGCGCTGGTGGGGCTGCTGACCGATCCCGCGATCGGCGCTGCCCAGGTGGCGGGGGCGCAGGCGTTGCTGGACCGGCTGCGCCCGCCCGGCGGCGGCAACCCGAGTGCCGCCGCCGCCGCGGCGGTGTTGAGCGTGCTGGCTAGAGCAATATCGGATCAGATGGAATCATCTGATCCGATTTCTTGCTCTAGATTCAACGGCTTCTAGAGCACGAGATCGATCCACTTGGATCGATCTCGTGCTCTAGGCCATGACGATGTTTGGGCCGGCGGCCCTCGGCGCGGAAGCCTTTTCCCATACGCGCGCGGCGATGGCGCGATAGGTCGCGGCCTCCTCCGACTCCGGCCGCGCCATGACGATGGGTGTGCCGGCATCGGCCAGTTCGCGGATAGCCAGCTTCAGCGGCAGTTCGCCCAGGAATTCCACGCCCAGGCGCGCGGCCTCGGCCTTCGCCCCGCCATGACCGAAAATCTCGGTCGTATGGCCGCAGTTGGGGCAGCAGAAGACCGACATGTTCTCGATGAGCCCGAGCACGGGCACGCCCACCTTCTCGAACATCCGCACCCCGCGCCTGGCGTCGATCAGGGCCACGTCCTGCGGTGTGGAGACGATCACGGCCCCGGCAAGCGGCACCCTTTGGCTGATGGTCAACTGCGCGTCGCCGGTGCCGGGCGGCATGTCCACGATCATGATATCCAACGGCCCCCAATCCACCTGGCCCAGCATCTGTTCCAGCGCCCCCATCACCATTGGGCCGCGCCAGACCATCGGCGTTTCCTCATCGACCAGGAAGCCGATCGACATCGCCTTCAGCCCCCAACGCGACAGGGTCTGGATGCGCCCGTTCACCGCGCGCGGTTTTTCGCGGGTGCCCAGCATTTGCGGCAGCGAGGGGCCATAGATGTCGGCATCCAGCAGCCCGACCGACAGGCCCTGGGCGGCCAGCGCCACGGCGAGGTTGACCGCGGTGGTCGATTTGCCCACGCCCCCCTTGCCCGAGGCGACGGCGACGATCGCCCGCACATCGGGCAGCAGCATGGCACCCTGGCCGGCGGGGGTTTTGCGCGCGGGTGGCGGTGCTGCGGTGGGGGCCTCGGCGCGATGCGCGGTCAGCACGACGGTCGCCGAGATCACCCCGGGCACCGACGCGACCGCGCGCTCCGCCGCCGCGCGCAGCGGTTCCAGCGCGCGCGCGCGCTCCCTCGGCACTGCCAGCGTCACCTGGACCAGCCCATCCCGTGCCACCACCGCATCGACCCAGCCCAGCGCCGCCACGTCGCGCCCCGATCCGGCCTCGACCACGCCGGCCAGGGCCCGCCGCACTGCATCCGCCAAGGCTTCGGCCATAACTTGAATTTCCTTCATGTCTGGCCGATATGCGCGGAACGCAGGCCAAGGTAAGGCCTGGATATGGCGCAGCAGGCGCCCGGCCGTAAGCCCGGACGCCTGTCACCGTGCATCGAATGCCCCCCGCGTGGGGCGATTTTGCCCCCCGGGGCGTTGCCCTTCGGGGCGTTGCCCTTCGGGGCGTTGCCCTTCGGGGCGTTGAGGGAGGCCGGCCGCTTTCATGGCGTGGAACAACAGTGGCGGGCCGAGCCCGTGGGGCAGCCCTAGGCCCGGCGGCAGCGGTGGCGGGGGTAACCAGCCCGGTGGTCCTTGGGGAACTCCGCCCCAGGGCGGCGGCGGTGGCAATCGCGGCGGTGGCGGCGCACCCGACCTCGATGATATCATTCGCCAGGCGCAGGATGCGGTGAAACGCTACCTGCCGCGCGGAGCAGGTGGCCTAGGCGGCAAGGGGCTGCTGCTTATCGCCTTGGCGCTGGTCGCGGTCTGGGCCGCCAGCGGTTTCTATCGCGTACAGCCGGATGAACAGGGCGTGGTGATGCGCTTCGGTGCCTTCGACCGCACTGCGCCGCCCGGCCTGAACTACCACGTCCCCTGGCCGGTCGAGACGGTGACCACGCCGCGCGTGACGCGCATCAACCGCGTCGATGTCGGCTTCCGCGCCAGCCCGGACCAGAACACGCCCCGGCCCGTCCTCTCTCGCGATGTCGTTGAAGAATCGATGATGTTGACGGGCGACGAAAACATCATCGACATTGATTTCGCGGTATTCTGGCGCATCCGGGATGCTGGCGAATTCCTGTTCAACACGCGCAACCCGGAACTGACGGTCAAGTCGGTCGCCGAAAGCACGATGCGGGAGATGATCGGCCGCACGCCCATCCAATCCGCCCTGACCGAGGCGCGTGCCCAGATCGAAACCCAGGTCCGCGCCGCGACCCAGGCGGTGATGGACCAGTACCGCGCCGGCATCGAGATCACCCAGGTGCAGTTGCAGAAGGTCGATCCGCCGGCCAGCGTCGTCGATTCCTTCCGCGACGTGCAGCGCGCCAACGCAGACCGCGAACGCGCGCGCAACGAGGCAGAGTCCTACCGCAACGACATCATTCCGCGTGCGCGCGGTGAGGCCGAGCGCGTGGTGCAGGAAGCCCAGGGTGCCCGCGAAAGCCAGATCGCCCGCGCGGGTGGTGAGGCGCAGCGCTTCCTGTCGGTGCTCGGCGCCTATCAGGTGGCGCGGGATGTGACGGTGCGGCGGATGTACCTCGAAACCATGGAGGAGATCCTGCGGCGCAACCCCAAGATCATCGTCGATGACCGGTTGCAGGGCATCATGCCGCTGCTGCCGCTCGGCGCCGATCAGACCCGGCCGCAGCCGGCCCCCGCGGGCGCGCCGCCCGCGCCGTCCGCGCAGCGCCAGTTGGCCCCGGCCGCCGGCGCCGTGGCGCCCGGCATGTTTCCCACCCGCCCGCCAGTTGGATTCGCCCGATGACCCGCCTGACCGTCGCACTCGGGGTGCTGCTGGCGATTTTCGTCACGCTGGCATCGACCCTGTTCACCGTGCAGCAGACCCAGCAGGTACTGATCACCCAGTTCGGCCAGCCGATCCGGGTGATCACCGCCGCGGGCCTGCATGCCAAGATCCCGTTTGTCCAGAACGTGATCGCCTTCGACAACCGCCTGCTCGACTACGAGAGCTCCGGCGAGGAGGTGATCCTGGGCGACCAGCGCCGTCTGGTCGTGGATACCTTCACCCGCTTCCGCGTGGTCGATCCGCTGCTGTTCTTCCAGACGGCGGGGGCGGCCGAAAGCGGCATCCGCGGTCGGTTGGGTTCCATCGTCTCCTCCGCCCTGCGCCGCGTGCTGGGCAATGAGACGCTGTTGGCGGTGCTGTCGTCCGAACGGTCGCGCGTGATGACCGACATCCGTCGCGAGGTGAACGAGGAAGGCCGCCGCTTCGGTATCGAAGTGACGGACGTCCGGATTCGCCGCGCCGACCTGCCGGAGGAGAACACCCAGGCGATCCTGAGCCGGATGCAGTCCGAACGTGAGCGCGTGGCGCGTGAAGCCCGCGCCGAGGGTGCCGAAGTCGCCGCCCGCGTTCGCGCCGGTGCCGATCGCGAACGGACGGTGATCCTGGCCGAAGCCCAGGCGCAATCGGACGTGCTGCGCGGCCAGGGTGAGGAGGCGGCGATCAAGCTCTTCGCCGATGCCTTCCAGCGCGACCCGCAATTCTACCAGTTCTACCGGACCATGCAGGCGTATCGGGAAGCGTTTGGCGAAGGCGAGTCGCGTTTCGTGCTTTCGCCCGACAGCGAGTTCTTCCGGTACTTCCGCGACAGCACGCCCGTGCCGCTGACGCCGAACCCGATGCAGCCGAACCCGGCGGCCCCGACGCCTACCATTATCCCGGGCTGAAACTCGGCCCCCGCGCTTCGGCGCGGGGGCTGTTACGTGTTGCAATCTTACGGGGGCTTGGTCGGGCCTTGTCCCCAGGGGCATCCTGCCCATAACTGACGGATGACCCATGCCATGCGCTTCGCTGCCTTGATGCTTTCTGGTGTGATCGCCCTTGGCGGTCCCGCCTTCGGCCAGATCGCCCCCGCCGCCAACCCGGCGCCCGACGCGGCACCCCAGACCACCCCCGCCACCTTCGCGCCGCTTGCCCGGCGCCTGCTGCCGGCGGTGGTGAACATCCAGACCACGCAATCCGCCCAGGCCGCGCGCCCCGGCGGCCGCCCTGACGCGCCCGAGGTGCCGCAAGCCCCGCCCGGCAGCCCGTTCGAGGATTTCTTCCGCGACTTCCTGGAACGCAACCGCCCCGGCACCCCACCGGCGCGCCCCGGCCAGCCGGCACCGACGCCGCGCCGGGCCCAGTCCTTGGGCTCGGGCTTCGTGATCGATTCCTCGGGCATCGTCGTCACCAACAACCACGTCATCGACGGTGCCGACGAGATCAACGTCGTGCTCCAGGACAACACCACCCTGCGCGCCGAACTGATCGGCACCGACCCACGCACCGATGTCGCGGTGCTGCGGGTGCGGCCCGAGCGCCCGCTGCCGGCAGTCAATTTCGGTGATTCCGATACGGCCCAGGTCGGCGACTGGGTGGTCGCGATCGGCAACCCCTTCGGCCTCGGCGGCTCGGTTACGGCGGGCATTGTCTCGGCCCGCGGCCGCGACATCCGCCAGGGGCTCTACGACGACTTCATCCAGACCGACGCCGCGATCAACCGCGGCAATTCCGGCGGCCCGTTGTTCAACATGGCCGGCGACGTGGTCGGCATCAACACCGCCATCTACTCGCCCTCCGGCGGGTCGATCGGGATCGGCTTCTCGATCCCCTCCAACCTGGCACGCACCATCGTGGCGCAGTTGCGCGATGGCGGCCGGGTCCGGCGCGGCTGGCTGGGCGTGAATATCCAGCAGGTGACGGATGAACTGGCCGAAGCCCTGGGCCTGCGCGGCGGCGCCCGCGGCGCGCTGGTCGCCCGCGCGCAGGAAGGTGGCCCCGCCGCGGCCGGCGGCATCCAGAACGGTGATGTGGTGCTGAAGTTCAACAACCAGGACGTTCGTGAAATGCGGAACCTGCCGCGCATCGTCGCCGAAACCGCGGTCGGCACCGTCGCCCCCGTGGTCGTCTGGCGCGGCGGCAAGGAGGAGACGGTGAACGTCACCGTCGCCGAACTGCCGGCCGATGTGCAGGCCGCTGCCGCCACCCCGACGGCGCCCCGTCCGCAATCGACCACCGTCGAACTGGCCGGGCTCGGCCTCAAGGTCTCGGGCATGACCCCGGAACTGCGTGAACGTTTCAGCATCCGCCCCGAACGGCAGGGCGTAGTCATCACCGAAGTCACCGCTGGTGGCGCCGGGGCGGAGCGCGAATTGCGCGCGGGCGATGTGATCGTCGAAGTGCAGCAGGAACGGGTGACGACGCCGCAGGATTTGTCCGAGCGCATCGAACGCCTGCGCCGCCAGAACCGCGCCAGCGCCCTGCTGCTGATCGAAGGCGCGCAAGGCCAGCGCTGGGTGCCACTGCGCCTGCGCGGCGAACGCGGCGCGCCGGGCTGAGGAGCGGCGCAGTTTGAGGGGGATTTTCTCCCCCTCGCATTGCCATGACCCTGGACCGGCCGGCCCTTGGATCGCGCGCCTAGAGCAATATCGGATCAGATGGAATCATCTGTTCCGATTTCTTGCTCTAAATTCAACGGCTTCTAGAGCACGAGATCGATCCACTTGGATCGATCGTGCTCTAGGCCATTCTTATCTCGCCCGCGTGGTAGCCCATAGCGAACAGCAGTCCGCGCAGCCCGGCATGGTCCAGCCGGGCGCGGGCGGCGGCAGCGACCACGGGTTTCGCGCGGTAGGCGACGCCGAGCCCCGCGGCACCGATCATCGCGAGGTCATTCGCGCCATCGCCGATAGCCGCGGTTTCCAGCAGCGCCAGGCCGTTTTCGGCGGCCAGGCGCTTCAACGTTGCGAGTTTGGCTTCGCGGTCCAGGATCGGCTCGACGACCCGACCGGTCAGCACCGTGCCATCATCCTCCAGCGTATTGGCGAAGTGGTGCGTGAAGCCAAGCCGCTGTGCCACGCGCCCGGTGAAGAAGGTAAACCCGCCCGATACCAGCGCCGTCACCGCGCCATGGGCGCGCAGGGTCGCGATCAGTTCGGCCGCCCCCGGCGTCATCTCGGTCTTGGCCCAGGTCGCCGCCAGCGCCGCGATATCGAGCCCCTTCAACATCGCGACCCGTTCGCGCAGCGCGGTCGCGAAATCCAATTCGCCATTCATGCTGCGTTTGGTGATGGCGGCGATTTTCCGCTTGAGCCCGGCGTAGGCGGCGATCTCGTCCAGCGTTTCGCTGGTGATGATGGTGCTGTCCATGTCGGCCAGCAGCAGCCGCTTGCGGCGCCCGGCGGCGTCCTGGGCGATCGCATCCGCCGGCGCATCGCCGAGGGCCTGGCGGGCGATGGCTGTGGCCTGGTCTGGGGCGAGGTCGCGGAACGGCAGGTCGCAGGCCTCGGCCTCGGCCAGCCACTCGGGCGGGCCGGGTTCGGCGCCAAGATCGCCCAGGGCGGCGCGCACGCGCAGCGTGAGGGCAGGGGTCAGGGCGCCCGGCTGGGCACAGAGCGTCAGGACATGCGGCATGGCGGCCGGACCCTGCCCGCGCGGGGCCGGGGCCGCAAGGCATGACGCCGGCCGCGCTACTGATCGCGGGACCCACCGCCTCAGGCAAGTCGGCCCTGGCGCTGGACCTGGCGCGGGCGTTTGGCGGCACGATCATCAACACCGATTCCATGCAGGTCTATGCCGAGCTGCGCGTGCTGACAGCGGGGCCGACCCCGGCCGAGGAAGCGATGGTGCCGCACAGCCTCTATGGCGTCCGCGCGCCGGCCGAACCGGGCAGTGTCGCCTGGTGGCGAGGGGCGGCGTTGGCCGCGATGGCAGCGGCGCGAGATGCCGGGCGCCTGCCGATCCTCTGCGGCGGAACCGGGCTGTATTTCGCCGCCCTGACCGAGGGGCTGTCGCCCATCCCCCCCGTGCCGGAAACGGCCCGGACCGCCGCCCGCGCGCTTCTGGCCGACATCGGCCCGGCGGCGCTGCATGAACGCCTGGCGCAGGCCGACCCGGCGACTGCGGCCCGGCTGCGCCCGACCGACCCGCAGCGCCTGGCCCGCGCCTGGGAAGTTCTGGCGGGTACCGGGCGCGGCCTGGCCGCGTGGCAGGCGCAGCCCGGCACTGGGCCGGCCCCCTGGCGCTTTGGCGCCATCCTGCTGGACCCGCCGCGCGAGACCTTGCGCGCCGCCATCGCCGCGCGCTGGGCGGGTATGCTCGCGGGCGGCGCCATGGCCGAAGTCGCGGCGCTGCTGGACCAGGACCTTGATCCGTCGCTGCCGGCCATGCGGGCGCATGGCGTGCCGGAACTGGCCGCCGTCGCCGCCGGCGCGATCACGCCGGAGGAGGCGGGGCGCCGGGCGTGCCTCGCGATGGGGCAATACACCAAGCGCCAGGCGACCTGGTTCCGGCACCATGATCTGGGCCCTACGCATAGGATATATGCGCGAACCACGGGTCTGGCGCAATTTTCCGAAAGCAGACAGGCGGAAATCATCGCATTTGTTCATGGGCTGCGTTGACGCGCCGCAGCAGCGGGGGTATCGCTGCGCCGCCAAGCCCGAAGGAAAGCATCCCCGCCATGTCCGCCATCGCAACGCTTAGCCCCGAAACCCGGATCATGACCGGGGCCGAGGTCGTCCTTCAGGCGCTGAAGGACCAGGGCGTCGAGGTCATTTTCGGCTATCCGGGCGGGGCGGTGCTGCCGATCTATGATGCGCTGTTCCAGCAGAATGCGATCCGCCACATCCTTGTTCGGCATGAACAGGCCGCGGTGCATGCGGCCGAGGGCTATGCGCGCAGCACCGGCAAGGTCGGCTGCGTGCTGGTGACCTCCGGCCCCGGGGCGACCAATGCCGTCACCGGGCTTGTGGATGCGCTGATGGACAGCATTCCGATCGTTTGCCTGACCGGGCAGGTGCCGACCCATCTGATCGGCAATGATGCCTTCCAGGAAGCCGACACCACCGGCATCACCCGCCCCGCGACCAAGCACAACTATCTGGTCAAGCGCCCCGGCGACCTCGCGCGGGTGATGCACGAAGCCTTCTACGTCGCCCGCAGCGGCCGCCCCGGCCCGGTGGTGGTGGACCTGCCAAAGGACATCCTGATCGGGAAGGCGCCGTATCAGGAGGCCGACCGCGCCGAACACCGCTCCTACCGCCCCGTCACCGAACCCGATCCGCGCCGCATCGGTGAAGCCGTGGCCGCGA
This sequence comes from Acetobacterales bacterium, assembly GCA_038249305.1. Classification (GTDB taxonomy): domain Bacteria; phylum Pseudomonadota; class Alphaproteobacteria; order Acetobacterales; family Acetobacteraceae; genus Humitalea. The sequence goes on along the minus strand of JBBRWI010000031.1, from coordinate 4,790 downwards.
TGAAGCGCAGCCATCGCCCGATCGTCTATGCCGGCGGCGGCGTGATCAACGCGGGGCCGGAGGCGTCGCGCCTGCTGGCCGAATTCGTTCGCATGACGGGGTTTCCCTGCACCAACACGCTGATGGGCCTGGGTGCCTATCCAGCCAGCGATCCGCAGTTCCTGGGCATGCTCGGCATGCACGGGACCTACGAGGCGAACATGGCGATGCATGGCTGCGACGTGATGTTCAACATCGGGGCCCGCTTCGATGACCGGGTGACGGGGCGGCTGAACGCCTTTTCGCCCGGGTCCACCAAGATCCACGCCGATATCGACCCGTCCAGCATCAACAAGAACGTGCGGGTGGATGTGCCGATCGTGGGCGATGCTGGGGCCGTGCTGCGCGCGATCATCGCCGCCTGGAAGGCCGATGACACGCAGCAGGACCGCAAGGCGCTGGCCGGCTGGTGGCGCCAGATCGAGACCTGGCGCGGCAAGCACTGCCTGTCCTATGTCCAGCAGGGCAAGATCATCAAGCCGCAGCATGCGGTGAAGCGGCTGTTCGAGATCACGCAGGAATTGCGCGCGGCCTCGGGCAAGGAGACCTTCATCACCACCGAAGTCGGCCAGCACCAGATGTGGGCGGCGCAGTATTTCGGCTTCGACGCGCCGAACCGCTGGATGACCTCGGGCGGGCTCGGCACCATGGGGTATGGCTTGCCGGCGGCGGCGGGCGTGCAGATCGCCTATCCGGATGCGCTGGTGATCGACATCGCCGGCGAGGCCAGCATCCTGATGAACATCCAGGAGATGGGCACGCTCGCGCAGTACCGGCTACCCGTAAAAATCTTCATCCTGAACAACGAGTACATGGGCATGGTGCGCCAGTGGCAGGAACTGCTGCATGGCTCGCGATATTCGGAATCCTACTCCGAGGCGCTGCCCGATTTCGTGAAGCTGGCGGAATCCTTCCACGCCGTCGGCATGCGCGCGACCGAGGCCGACCAGTTGGACGATGTCATCCACGCGATGATCGCATCGCCCAAGGCCGTGATCGCCGATATCTGCGTCGCCAAGGATGAAAACTGCTTCCCGATGATCCCCTCGGGTGCCGCGCACAACGAGATGATCCTCGGCCCGGGCCAGGCCGGGGGCGTCGCCGGCGTTACCGATGAAGGCAAGGTCCTGGTCTGATCCGATGTCGCAGAGCATGGAACAACGCGCCGCGACCATCGCGGTGTTGGTGGAGAACGAGGCCGGCGTGCTGGCTCGCGTGATCGGTCTGTTTTCGGGCCGCGGCTACAACATCGAAAGCCTGACGGTCGCCCCCGTCGATGCCGATCGGCGGATCAGCCGCATAACGGTCGTGACCTCCGGCACCGAGATGATCATCGATCAGATCAAGGCGCAGCTCGATCGGCTGGTGCCGGTCCACAAGGTCAGCGACCTGTCGATGGAGGGGCCGCACCTGACGCGGGAGCTGGCGCTGATCAAGGTCGTCGGCCGCGGCGAGGGGCGGATGGAAGCGCTGCGCCTGGCCGATGCCTTCCGCGCCCGCGTGGTGGATGCGACGCCCGAGAGTGCCGTGTTCGAGATGACCGGCAGCAGCGACAAGATCGAGGCTTTTTGTGCGCTGATGCAACCGCTGGGCCTGGCCGAAGTGTCCCGGACCGGCGTGGTCGCCATCGCCCGCGGCGCCCGCAGCCTGACCGTCTGAGTTTTTTCCGAACCCTGAAGGAGTGCGCCAGAGATGCGCGTTTACTACGACCGCGACGCCGATGTTAATCTGATCAAGGCCAAGAAGACCGCGATCATCGGCTTCGGCAGCCAGGGCCATGCCCATGCCATGAACCTGCGCGACAGCGGCTGCACCAACCTCGTGGTCGGGCTGCGCCCCGGCCCCAGCGCCGACAAGGCAAGTGCCGCCGGCTTCACCGTCATGTCGCCCGCCGATGCCGCCAAATGGGCCGATGTCGTGATGGTGCTGACGCCCGACGAAGGCCAGGGCGACCTGTACCGCGACCATCTGCACGCCAACCTCAAGGAAGGTGCTGCCCTCGCCTTCGCGCATGGGCTGAACGTGCACTTCAACCTGCTCGACCCGCGCCCCGACCTGGACGTGTTCATGATTGCGCCCAAGGGCCCAGGCCACACGGTGCGTTCCGAATACCAGAAGGGCGGCGGCGTGCCCTGCCTCGTGGCGCTGGCGCAGAACCCGTCGGGCAACGGGTTGGAAATCGCGCTCTCCTATGCCTCGGCCATCGGCGGCGGGCGGTCGGGCGTGATCGAGACCTCCTTCAAGGAAGAATGCGAGACCGACCTGTTCGGTGAACAGGTTGTCCTCTGCGGCGGGTTGGTCGAACTGATCAAGGCCGGCTTCGAGACGCTGGTGGAAGCCGGCTACGCGCCCGAAATGGCCTATTTCGAATGTCTGCATGAAGTGAAGCTGATCGTGGACCTGATCTACGAGGGCGGCATCGCCAACATGAACTACTCGATCAGCAACACGGCCGAATACGGCGAATACGTCACCGGCCCGCGCATCATCACCGCGGAAACCAAGGCCGAGATGAAGCGCGTGCTGAACGACATCCAGTCGGGCAAGTTCGCCCGCGACTGGATGCTGGAAAACAAGGTCAACCAGGCCTCGTTCAAGGCGACCCGCCGCCGCCTCGCCGAACACCAGATCGAGGATGTCGGCGAAAAGCTGCGCGGCATGATGCCCTGGATCAAGAAGAACGCCCTGGTGGACAAGGCGAAGAACTGACCCATCTGACCGTCTCGCAAAGGGGGCTGCCGGGGCAACCCGGCGGCCCTTGTCGCGTTTGGAATTGATGATGTTCAGCAAAGCGGTGGCGATCCTTTCGGCGGGCCTTTTGGCCGCCTGTTCGGTGGTGGGCGTGCGTTCCGGGACCGAGGAGCCGGCCTTCGCCGTGCAAGCCATGCTGGGCGAGGTGGAGATACGCCGCTACGACCCCCGGCTTGCGGCTGAAACCGTGGTGGGCGGCGATGAATTGGCCGCCCGCAGCGAAGGCTTCGGCCGCCTGGCGCGCTACATCTTCGGCGGCAATCGCGCCCAGTCACGCATCGCCATGACCGCCCCCGTGGCGCAAGACGCCCAGACCATAGCCATGACTGCGCCGGTCGCGCAGACCGCCGAACCCGGCGGGTGGCGCATTCGCTTCTTCCTGCCCTCGGCCCTGACCCTGGCCACCGCCCCGGTGCCCAACGACCCTCAGGTCGTGGTCGCCGAGGTGCCGGCCGAGACCGTGGCGGTCCTTCGCTTCACCGGCAGCACCGGCCCCGCTGCCGTCGCCGCCGCGCGACAAAGGCTGTTGGCGGCCCTCGCCACCTCCCCCTGGCGAGCGGTTGGCGAGCCTGTCGCCTGGTTCTACGATCCGCCCTGGACCCTGCCACCGCTGCGCCGAAACGAGGTCGCGGTGCCCGTCGCCCCGCGTTGACCCGGGCCGCCGGCCTCGGCACGGTCGGGGTATGACCAAACTCGCCACTGACAGCCCCTATCCCCGCGACTTCGTCGGCTATGGCCCGACGCCCCCCGACCCGCGCTGGCCGAATGGCGCCCGCGTCGCGCTGTCTTTCGTGCTGAACTACGAGGAGGGGGCCGAGAACACCGTGCTGAACGGCGATGCCGGCAGCGAGCAATACCTGCATGAGGTGCCGGGCGGGGCCTCGCTGCTGGGCGAACGCGCGGTCACCATCGAAAGCCAGTTCGGCTATGGGGCGCGATCAGGCGTGTGGCGGGTGTTGCGACTCTTCGCCGAACGCGGCCTGCCGCTGACGGTCTATGCCTGCGGCCGGGCGCTGGAACTGAACCCTGCCGTCGCCCGCGCCTTCACCGACCAGGGGCATGAGGTTGCCTGCCACGGCTGGCGCTGGATCGACTACCACCACATCGATGCCGGCACCGAACGCGCCCATATCGCAGCGAATATCGAGACGGTGACACGCCTTTGCGGTGTCGCGCCGGTCGGCTGGTACACTGGCCGGGTGTCGCCCCGCACCCGCGCGCTGGTCGCCGAACACGACGGGTTTTTGTACGACAGCGATTCCTATGAGGACGACCTGCCGTTCTACGTGCCGGTCGCCGGCCGGCCGCGGCTGATCATCCCCTACACGCTCGATGCCAACGACATGAAGTTCGCGGTGCCGCCGGGCTTTGCCAGTGCCGATGCCTTCGGCGGCTACCTGCGGGACGGGCTTGACCTGCTGCGCGCCGAGGGCGGGCGGATGATGTCGGTCGGGCTGCACGCCCGCATCGTCGGCCGCCCGGGCCGGGCCGCGGCGCTGGCGCGGTTTCTGGACCATGTGGTGGCCTGTCGCGATGTCTGGGTCGCGCGGCGCGCCGATATCGCGCGGCACTGGTGGGCCGAACACGCGCCATGAGGTGGCTGTTGCTCCCCGCCCTGGTCTGCGCTTGGCCCCGGCCGAGGCCGCCCTAGAGCACGATCGATCCAAGTGGATCGATCTCGTGCTCTAGAAGCCGTTGAATCTAGAGCAAGAAATCGGATCAGATGATTCCATCTGATCCGATATTGCTCTAGCCACCTTCCCGGGCATCCGCACCCTGCGCCTCGACGGGCCGAACATGCGGATGACGCGGGACTATCGGCCCGACCGCGCGACGATCATGCTGGAAGCGGGCTTCGTTGCGCGCCATCATCTGCGGCTGATGCGGCTTGCAGGCTGCGCGAGGCTGGGACTACACTTCCAACCATGTTGACGCGCGCCATCCATGCCGGCCTGGTCCGGGGGCATTCCGCCCCGGCCGCCGCTTGCGCGCTCCTGCTT
>JBBRWI010000030.1:0-22749 GCA_038249305.1 Acetobacterales bacterium | reverse complement strand
GGCGACGGCCCGGGATCCCTGCCTTCCGATCAGCCCCGCATCGCCGCGGCAACCGCCTGGTCCAGCGGGTCGGCGCTGTCGGCCAGGCCAGCCGCCACCCCGTCCCGATCGGCGTCCGGGCGGTTCTGCGACAGTTTCTTCTTGCCGATCAGCGCGGTGATCCGCATCCGGAAGCCGACGATGCCCTTGAGTTGCGCAGCGATGAAGGGCTTTGGCGCATCATCGACGGCCCAGGGGGCTTGGCGCGCGGCCTCATGCATATCGGTCAGCCGCGTGACCAGCGCATGCAGCCGGTCGGCGTCGTCGAAGACCTCGACATCGCCATGGGCATGGACCGCGATGTAGTTCCAGGTCGGCACCACCCGGCCATGTTCGGCTTTGGACGCGTAGAACGATGGTGAGACATAGGCCTCCGGCCCGTTGAATACGGCGATCGCCCGCCCCGCCGCCGCCAGCGCCTGCCCATGCGGATTGGCGCGCGCGAGGTGCCCATGCAACGTGTTGTCCGCCCGGTCCAGCATCAGCGGCAGGTGGGACGCGACCGGCAGGCCATCTGCCCCGTTGCAGACCAGCAGCGCGAGCCGGGCCTGAGCGATCAGGGCCGCGATCTCCTCGGCGTCATCGATGCGAAAGGCGAGCGGGGTGTACATGAGGCGTTGCTTACTGTCGGCGTAGCATCGCGCGCAACTCCGCCAGCCGCAGTACGCCAAAAGCCGCAACACAGCCGGCGTAGGCAGCCCCGCCCGCGACGCAGAGGACCGCCAGCACCGGCAGTCTCAGTTCGGCCTCGGCCGGCCACAGCCAGGCACGGCCGGCGGCCAGTACCAGCGACATGACCACGACGGCCGCCAGCATGCGCGGCAGGCGCTGCCGCAGCCGCGCATCGAACACCAACTGCCGCCGCCGCATCAGCACCCAGGCCAGCAGCAATGCGTTGACCGCCGCCGCGATGGCGGTGGACAGCGCGATGCCGACATGCGCGAGGAAGGGCGTCAGCGACAGGTTCAGCACGAGATTCACCGCCACCGCCACCAGCCCGATCCGGACGGGCATCGCGGTGTCGCCACGGGCGAAGAACCCCGGGGCAAAAACCTTGACCAGCACGAAGAACGGCATCCCGAAGGCATAGGCGACCAGCGCGGCGGAGGTCGCCGCGGCGGCCTCGGTCGAAAACGCGCCGCGTTGGAACAGGGCCACGATGATCGGTTCGGCCAGCAGCGCCAGGGCGGCGGCGGCCGGCAAGGTCAGCAGCAGCGACAGTTCCAGCGCGCGGTTCTGGCTGCGATGCGCCGACAGCGGCTGCCCCATCCGCAGTTGCCGCGACAGCAGCGGCAACAGCGCGGTGCCCATCGCCGCCCCGATCACCCCCAGCGGCAACTGCGCCACCCGGTCGGCATAATAGAGGAACGACACCGCCCCGGTCGGCAACAGCGACGCGATGATCACATCGATCGCCAGATTGATCTGCGTCACCCCGGCGCCGAAAATGCCAGGGACCATGCGCCGCAGCACCGCGCGCACCGCCGGCGTCAGCCGCGGCACGCCGATCAAGCCGATCGCCATGCCCGCGTTGCGCGCCGCCCACCACACCAGCCCCAACTGTACGAGGCCCGACAGCATCACGCCCCAGGCCAGCGCATGGCCGGGCGTCGCGACGAAGGGTGTCAGCCCGATCAGGGCCGCCATGCTCATAAGGTTGAACAGCACCGGTGCCGCGGCGGCGGCGGCGAACAGGTTCAACCCGTTCAGCACCCCCGACACCAGCGCCGCCAGGCAGATGAACAGCAGGTAGGGGAAGGTGATCCGCGTCATCTCCACGGTCAGCCCGTAGCGCAGCGGTTCGTCGGCAAAGCCCGGCGCGAGCAGGAAGATCAGTTGCGGCATCAGTATCCAGCCGACCACGACGATCAGCGACAGCCACAAGGTCATCAGCGCCGCGAGATGGTTGGCCAGCGCCAGGGCGGCCGCCCGGCCCTCGGTCGCCAGCGACCCGGCGAAAGCCGGCACGAAGGCGGAATTGAAGGCGCCCTCGCCGAACAGTCGGCGGAACAGATTCGGCAGCTTCAGCGCGACGAAAAAAGCGTCCGCGACAGGCCCGGCGCCGAGGCGGGAGGCGATCAGCACATCCCGGGCAAAGCCCAGGATGCGGCTGGCCATGGTCCAGCCGCCGACGGTGAGGACGTTGCGCAGCATCGCCGCTACGGGCTGGCCGTGTCCGGCCCCCGCTCCGATCCACGGTCAGCCCCCGGCAGGCTGATCCGGCTGATCGCCCATTGCACGGTCTGCTCGCCGTCATCGGCATAGAGCGCGACCTGCACAGAGCGGCGCGGTTCGGCGGCCAGGTAGATGCTTTCCTCCACCGCGACCCGCGCACCCTTCACCCGCATCCGCCAGCCCGCACCGGAGGGCAGCCGCAACAGCACCGCCTGCTCATCCTGTTGCGCGGTCGCGGTGACCCCGGGGTGCAGATGAAAGCGCAAGGTGAAGGGGGTCGGCTTGTCGGCCTCCAGCACATCCTCGCCGCGCAGGTCGTCGCCGCTTTCGGAGAGGTAGATGCGCCGGCGATGCAAGGCGCCGAAGGGCTTGCGGTAGCCGTCATGCACCACGTCCAGCCATTGCGCGCCGCCGGTTTCCTGGCGTTCGGCCTCCACCACCTCAGGCCGGCGCCCCAGGCCGCCATCCTGCAATTCGGCGGAATTGGTGTCGGCCACGACCAGGGTCGAATGCGCCGCGGTTGCGCGCATCGCGTCGCGCCAGCCGGCATCGGCGGCCGGCGCCGCGCCGCAGTTCACGATGACCCGATCGCGCCCGACCGACATCTCGAACGACAGCGTGCCGGCGTGATGGAAACGGTCCGCCCCCCGCGGCAGCAGCCCGGCCCCGGCGCGGCCGGCCGGCGGCGCGCCGGCATCGACGATGACCAGCGTCCGCTGCGCCTGCATCCGGTGGAAGCCGCCATCGGGCAGCGCCAGCGGCGAGCGCCCGCGCGCCTGTGCCTGGGTCAGTGTCAGGTCGAGCAGGCTGGCCGCTTCCTCCCGCGTGCCATTGAAGCCCGCCAGCCCGCCGTCGCCATGGCGGAACAACCGCAGCGCCGGGGCGGCGCGGTCGAGCGTCATCGCCATGTGCGGCGGGCTTTCGACCCCGGCGCCGTGCAGCAGGTTGCGGATTTCCACCAGGTCCTGCAGCGCCAGCAGATGCTGCGCCGGGCTGCGTTCGACATGGCAGCCGTCGGGCAGGAACTGGCGCTCCAGCTCCTGCGTCAGGAAGCGCAGGCAGCGTGACAGCGCGGCCTCGTCATCCAGCGCCACGGCGCCCGCCATTGCGCCCTTGATCGCCGCCAATGCACCGCGATGCGCGGCCTCGGCCGGCAGGCCGGCGACCAGGGTCCGCACATCCTGCGCCATGCGCTGCATCACGCCGCGGCGCAGCGCGTCCTCCGCGGTGGCGAAGAAGAAATCCCAATGGCCGAGCCAGCCGGAGATCCGCGCCCCCGCGACCTCGGGCACCGAGGCCAGCGGATCCTGGCCCCACCGCGCGAGAAAGGCCGCGGTCAGCCCGCGCCCGCGCAGCCGCGCCGCATCGGTGCCCAGCGCCCGCAAATCGCGTGCCCAGCCAAAACCCTGTGCCGCGGCGCGCCAGGGCAGGCTGCCCTGGTCCCAGCCGGCTGCCTCGGACAGCGGATGGGCGCTGCCGCAGAATTCGAATTCGCCCTGCAACAGGCGGTTGCCGCGCGCGGCATCGCCGGGCCAGAGATCGCGAAAGGCGCGGGCAGGGGCATCCGGCGCCCGGACGGGTTTCAGCCCCGCCAGCATCTGGCGCGCCCCGCGAAGAAAATTCTCGACCATCAGGCGGCCTTTTCGGCTGTCAGCGGCGAACCGCGCAGGTCGCGGATCGCCGCCGCATAATCGGCAGTGCCAAAGATCGCCGTGCCGGCAACCAGCGTATCGGCCCCGGCGGCGATGCAGCGCGGCGCGGTCGCGACCGTGACCCCACCATCGATCTCCAGCGCGATATCGCGGCCGGTCGCATCGATCATCGCCCGCAGTGCTGCGATCTTCGGCAGCTGGCTATCCAGGAAGCCTTGGCCGCCAAAGCCTGGGTTGACCGTCATCACCAGGATCAGGTCCACCATATCCAGCACCGGGGCCACGACATGTTCCGCAGTGCCGGGGTTCAACACCACGCCGGCCCGCAGCCCCAGCGCGCGGATGGTCTGCAACGACCGGTGCAGATGCGCCCCCGCCTCGGCATGCACCGAGATCACCTGCGCCCCGGCATCGGCGAAGGCCGCGAGGTAGGGATCGACCGGCGCGATCATCAGGTGCACGTCGAAGGGGATTGTCGTGTGGCGCCGCAGCGCCTTCACGATGGCCGGCCCATAGGAGATGTTGGGCACGAAATGCCCGTCCATGATGTCGAGGTGCAGCCAGTCGGCGCCGGCGGCCGTCACGGCGCGCACTTCCTCGCCCGCCCTGGCGAAATCGGCGGCGAGCAGGGAGGGCGCGATGCGTATCTTGCGTGTCACGGGGCGAGCCTAGCCTTGACAGCCGCGCGACGCCAACCGGGGCGGCCTCACCGCCTCACGAAACGTGCAGCGAAGAAGCCATCCATGCCGCCCTGCTCCCCCCAGAAATCCGGCCTGGTCCGCAGGTTTCCGCCGGGCGTCAGGGCCTCTTCCAGCCAGGGCAGTTCCGCCTCCCCGATCGGGGATGGCAGCAGCCCGGCCGCATCGGCGGCGCGCAGATGCGCCTCGCCCTCCTCGGCCTGCAACGAACAGGTGGCGAAGACCAGCCGCCCGCCGGGGCGCAGCATCTCGGCCGCCGCCGCGATCAGCCGGGCCTGCAGGGCCGCCAGGGTCGCCACATCGGTCGGCCGCTTCAGCCGCGCGACATCCGGATGGCGCCGGATCGTGCCGGTGGCCGAACAGGGTGCGTCCAGCAGCACCGCATCCAGCAGCGCCGGGGGGCGCCAGAGCAATGCATCGGCAACCACCACCTCGGCCTCCAGCCCCAGCCGGGCCAGGTTCTCAGACAGCCGCGGGACGCGCCGCGCGTCCTTCTCGACCGCGGTCACGACCGCCCCGGCAGCGGCCAGTTGCGCGGTCTTGCCACCGGGGGCGGCGCAGAGGTCGGCCACCCGCTCCCCCGGCCGCACCGCCAGCAGCAGCGCCGGCAAGGTTGCCGCCGCATCCTGCGCCCAGAACCCCTCCGGCCCCGCCAGGTCGGCGAACCGCGTGCCGGCCGGCAGGCGGGCAGTGCCATTGGGCAGCAGGATCGCCCCCTCCGGCGGCGCGACACCCGGCAGCAGCGACAGGTCGAGCGGCGCCGGTGCGCGATGAGCCGCGGCGATGGCGCGCACCCCGGCCGCGCCATAGGCCGCATGCCAGGCGGACCACAGCCAGGCGGGCGTGTCGATCCGGTCGGCGTCGATGCCCTCCAACGCGGCCGGCCCTGCCTCGGCGACCCGGCGCAGCACCGCGTTCAGCAGACCGGCAAAAGGCTTTGGCACCAGATCGACGGCCGAGGCCACGGCGGCATGCGGCGGTGTGGCCAGGAACAGCAGTTCGGCAGCGCCGATCCGCAGGGCCTCGCGCACCTCGGGCGGCGGTTCGCGCTTCAGATAGGGTTCGAGCACAGCATCCAGCGTGCCCAACCGCCGCAGCACACAGGCGGCGATGCGATGGGCGGCGGCGCGGTCGCGCGGCTCATGGCTCGGCAGCGCGTCGAGCGCGTCCTCCAGCGCCGTGCGGCGTTCCAGTACGGCCTGCAGCAGCATCAGCGCGGCGGCGCGGGCCGGGCTGGCCTTGGGGTTCGGGGGCGCGGGCGTGCGTGGGCCGGACGTGCGGTGCCGGCCCGGGCGGGCTTCCGGCGGCAGCGGCACGCCTTTTGGTTTGCGCGGCGGGCGGTTAGGCGGGCGGTCTTGCATGCGCTTCCTATGTCCCGCCCTGGCCCCCCATGCTAGTGCCGGGTCTGCCCATGCCCCCCGCGCTCGCCGCCTTTCTCGACCGTTTGCCGGAAACGCGCCGCCCGCGGCTCATTCTGCTCGCCCTGTGCCTGGCGCTCTGGCTGCCCGGCTTCTTCACCATCCCGGCCAGCGACCGCGACGAGGCCCGCTTCGCCCAGGCCAGCCGCCAGATGGTGGAATCGGGCGACTGGGTCCGCATCCGGGTTGGCGAGGAAGACCGCAACAAGAAGCCAGTCGGCATCCATTGGGCGCAGGCGACCTTGGTGACAGCGCTGGAGGCGACCGGCCTCGGCACCCGCGCCGACATCTGGGCCTATCGCATCCCCGGCGCCCTGGGCGCGCTGGCGGCGGTGCTGGCGACCTTTCACTGGGGCCGGGTGCTGGTCGGGCGCCGGGCGGCGTTCCTGGGGGCGGCCTTGCTGGCCAGCACGATGGTGCTGGTGGTGGAAACCCATATCGCCAAGACCGATGCCGCGCTGCTCGGCACCGTCGCGGTCGCCATGGGGCTTTTTGGCCGCGCCTACCTGTCGCCGGCGACGTTCCGCCCCGGGCAGGCGGTCGGCTTCTGGCTGGTGCTCGGGGCCGCCATCCTGCTCAAGGGTCCGATCGGGCCGATGGTGCCGCTGCTGACCGGGATCACGCTCGCCATCGTCGACCGGCGCGCCGGCGGCGGCTGGCTGCATGCACCCTGGCTGCGGGCGCTACGCCCCGCCTGGGGCATCCCGCTGATGCTGGCGGTCGCCGCCCCCTGGTTCATCGCCATCGGCATCGCCACCGAAGGCCGCTTCTTCGCCCAGGCGATCGGCGACGACATGCTGTCCAAGGTTGGCTCGGGCGAGGAAGCCCATTGGGGTCCGCCCGGCTTTTACCTGCTGACATTCGGCGTCGCCGCCTTCCCGGCGGCCTTCCTGGTGCTGCTCGCGCTGCCGGCCGCCTGGGCCGACCGGTTGCGGCCGGGCACCCGCTTCCTGCTGGCCTGGGCCGCACCGACCTGGCTGCTGTTCGAGGCGGTGGCGACCAAGCTGCCGCACTACACCATGCCGGTCTGGCCGGCGCTTATGCTGCTGGCCGGGGCCTGGGCGATGGACCCGCTGCGACGGGCGGCCCCCCGCTGGGTGGTCTGGATCGCCGCCCTCGCGCTGGTCGGCACCGCGATCGGGCTGGCGCTGGCGGGGCCGGCGCTGATCTGGTTCGCCGACCGGCGGCTGGCCTGGGCATTGATCGTGGCGGCGGCCGGAATCGCCGCCGCGGCGCTGCTGCTTTGGGCGAGCATTGGTGCCTGGCGGGCCGGCGCCTATGGGCGGGCCGGGCTGGCGGCGGCCTTGCTGGTCGTGCCGATGTACTGGGTGGTGCTGGCTGGCGTGCTGCCGGGGTTGCAGGCGCCCTGGATCGCGCCGCGCCTGGCCACCCTGATGCGGCAGGTCGTCCCGGGGCTGCCGTCGGAACGCTTCGGCGTGGTCGGGCATCACGAACCGTCGCTGATCTTCGCCGTGGGATCGGGCACGCGCCTGCTGCGCGACGGCGCCGCGGCCGCCGACTACCTGGCCGATGCGCCCGGTCGCGTCGTCGCGGTGAATGACCGCCAGGAAACCGCCTTCCGCGCCGAGGTCGCAGGGCGGGGCATGCACGTCGCCGAACTGGGCGAGGTATCGGGCATCAACTACGTGCGTGGGCGCTGGCTGACGCTGATGCTGTACCGGCGCGCGCCATGACCGATCCGCTGCTGCGCCACATCGCGGGCTGCAACAACACCGACCTGCCCGGCGGCCGAATCGGCTGGTCGATCGGCGGCGAGGCCGTCGGCTGGCTGGATGCCGCCGCCGCCGCGCATCTGCAGCGCGAAACCACGGCCTTCGTCGCCGACGGCAACGGCCTTGCGCTGGCGCCGCACCTCGCCGACCCCGCGGCCCGCAGCGCGGTGCTGGCCGACGCCGCCAGACGCCTCGCGCAGGCACGGCTGTGCCGGCTGCGGGGCGAGGCCTTCGACCTGCGCGCCACCCCCGACGCCGCGCCGCTGGCCGTGCTGGATCGTGGCGCCATCCCGGTGTTCGGCGTGGCGGCCCAGGGCGTGCACCTGAATGGCCTGGTTCGCCGACCCGACGGGTTGCATGTCTGGATCGGCGTGCGCGCCGCCGACAAGGCCGTGGCGCCGGGCAAGCTCGACAACCTGGTGGCGGGCGGGCTGTCGGCGGGCCTCACGCCAATGGCATGTCTGGTCAAGGAAGCCGGCGAGGAAGCCGCGATCCCGCCCGATCTGGCGGCGCGCGCGCGGCTGGTCGGACGGCTTGGCTATGTGATGGCGGTGCCCGAGGGGCTGCGGCGCGACCTCCTGCATGTCTTCGACCTTGACCTGCCGGAGGATTTCATCCCCGTGCCGGATGGGGACGAGGTGGCGCGCTTCGATCTCTGGCCGGCGGCGCGGCTGGTGGCGGCGGTGCGGGACACAGAGGATGTGAAATTCAATGTGGCGCTGGTGCTGATCGACCTGTTCCTGCGGGAGGGCTTGCTGGCCGACGCGGAGGGCGGGTTGCGGGCCGGGCTCGACCGGTTTCGGTAGGTCACGTCGCCGTTGTATCCTCATCCCGTGACACGCCCCGAGTCCCCCACGCGCATCCGCCTGCTGCCCGCCGCCACCGCCGACCGGATCGCCGCCGGCGAGGTCGTGGAGCGCCCCGCCGCGGCGGTGAAGGAACTCGTCGAGAACGCGCTCGACGCCGGCGCCCGGCGCATTTCGGTCGTGCTGGAAGGTGGCGGCAGCGCCCGCATCATGGTCGAGGACGACGGCAGCGGCATGGCGCCCGGCGACCTGGCCATGGCCGTCGAACGCCACGCGACCTCAAAACTGCCCGACGAAGCCATGCTGTTCCGCATCGCCACGCTGGGATTTCGCGGCGAGGCGCTGCCCTCGATCGGCGCGGTCGCCCGGTTGGCCATCGTGTCGCGCCTCGCCGGCGGGGACGCCCATCGCATCCTGGTCGAAGGCGGCGCCAAGGGCGCGGTCCAACCGGCGGCCGGCGCGCCGGGCACCCGGGTCGAGGTGCGGGACCTGTTCTACGCGACCCCCGCCCGGCGGAAATTCCTGCGCCAGCCTGCGACCGAGGCCGCGGCGGCGGTCGAGGCGGTGCGGCGCCTGGCGCTGGCTTGGCCCGGCGTCGGTTTCCGCGCCGAGGTCGAGGGGCGGGAGGTGCTGGCCCTGCCGCCGCAGGACCGCAATGCGCGCATCGCCGCCCTGCTGGGGCCGGATTTCGCGGCCCAGGCGGTGCCGGTGCTGGCCGAGGCGGAGGGGCTGCGCGTCGATGGCCTGGCAGCCCTGCCGATCCATACCCGCGCGACCGCGGCCGGGCAGCATCTGGTGGTCAACGACCGGCCTGTGCAGGACCCGATGCTGCGCGCCGCCCTGCGCGTCGCCTATCGCGACCTGATCGAGAAAGGCCGGCATCCGGCGGCGGCGCTGTTCCTCACCATCGATCCCGAAGCGGTCGATGTGAACGTGCATCCGGGCAAAGCCGAACTGCGCTTCCGCGAGGCCGAACGGGTGCGCGGGGCGGTGATCGGGGCTTTGCGACGGGCCTTGGGGGTCGGGGCTGGCGCGGCGGCGGGCTGGCGCCCATCCGGGCAGCCGGCACCGCGCTGGTCGGCCGACGCATTGTGGCCGTCGGCGGGGGCATCCGGTTGGGCAGCGCCCGGCTTCGCCGAGGCCCCGGCGGCCCCGCAGTCCGCCCTGCCGCTGGGTTTTTCCCGGCCAGACCCGCCGGTACCGGACCCGTCTGAACCGCTGTCGGGGCCGCTCGGCCGGCCCCTGGCGCAGTTGCTCGAAACCTACGTCCTGGCCGAGGCTCCGGACGGCGCGCTGGTCCTGGTCGATCAGCACGCCGCGCATGAACGTCTGACGCATGAGGCGCTGCGCGCGCAACTGATCGAGGGCGGCGTCCGCGCCCAACCTTTGCTGCTGCCTGCCGTCGTGGACCTGCCGCGCGAGACGGCAGCGGCCCTGCTGGCCGCCGCCCCCAGCCTCGCGCGGCTGGGGCTGGAGCTGGAGGGTTTCGGCGGCGGCGCCGTGCTGGTCCGCGCCCTGCCCGCCCTGCTGGGCACCGCCGATCCTGGCCCGCTGCTGCGCGACCTGGCTGAGGAAGTCACCGACTGGGCCACCGGCTGCGACCTGCCAGCGCTGGAAAGCCGCCTGGATGCGGCAGTGGCGCGGCTGGCCTGCCATGGCAGCATTCGCGCCGGCCGGCGGCTGAACCCGGCCGAGATGTCGGCGTTGCTGCGCGCAATGGAGGCGACCCCGCGCGCTGCGACCTGCAGCCATGGCAGGCCGACGGTATTGCGGCTGGACCAGGCGGCGCTGGAACGCATGTTCGGGCGGCGCTAGGTAACGCTGGCATCCCGAGTCGCGATGGGGTAGAATCAACCCATGGCAATGGTTTGCCGGAGAAATCTAATGCGCCGCGGCATCATGGCTACCGCTTTCTTCCTGCTGCTTTTCGCCGCTTTCGCGCGGCCATCCCTGGCGCAAGCCGACCAGCAGGCGCTGATCGACAATGCCACCCGAACGATCGACGAATTGGCAACGCTCGGCGACAACTCAGCCGATTTCACCAACATGCTGCGCCGGGCGCGGGCGACGGTGATCTGCCCGAATGTGATCCGCGCGGGCTTCATCTTCGCCGGCCAGGGCGGTGCCTGCGTGCTGGTGGCGCGTGACGGGGCCGGGTCCTGGTCTTCGTCAGCCTTCTTCGGAATCGGCTCGGGGTCATTCGGCGCCCAGGCGGGCGTGCAGGAAGCCCAACTCGCCATGCTGATCATGAGCCAGCGCGGGCTGGACGCGGTGTTGAACAGCCAGTTCACGATCGGCGCGGATGCGGCGATCGCCATCGCCAACATCGGGGGTGGCATCGGCGGTGCGACGACCGCAGCGGCCGGGGCGGATATCGTGGCCTTTGCCCGCGCGCGCGGGCTGTTCGCCGGCATCGCGCTGGAAGGCAGCCTGCTTTCCACCCGCCCTGCCGCGAACCGTGCCTATTACGGGCGTGATGTCGGGGCGCGGCAGGTCGTGATGGATATGGCGGCCCACAACCCCGGCGCCGATCCGTTGCGGGTCGCGCTGATGCGGCACGGCCCGCGCGGCTGACCGACATCGAGGGTGGTACGATCCGCCCTTGCGCGTGGTGCCGAGCCCCGGAAGACCAAGGCCCAGGAAACAAAACCCGGTCGGTCTGGGCTTCGTCACGTAGCCAGCCCCAACTCTCTGCAGGATCGATGGCGGCCCCGATCCCCCGCCCCCGGCCAATACCCGATCCGCGCTGCGCAACATCGCCACGGACTGGGATATCCGGATTATCGCCGAGCCGCAGCCCTTGCCATGCCGGGTTTCGGTGGGCGAACGCAAAGTCCAAAGAGATCGGTGCGCTTGAGAGAAAATCGCCCAAGAGGCGCTCGGCACCGATGCGGATCAGCATCAGCCTCGCACCCATGCAATCGGCCATGATCGTCGCCATCGGCACCGGGGTTGCGTGATTCCGGCCAGTTCGAGCAGAGCCGCGCCGATCTTCGGCGGCTCTGGCCCCTCGATCGGGAGTAGGTGGCCGCTGGGCAGGATGCGTGAGGAAAAGGCTAGGTGCTGCTCCCGCGGCACGAAACGCGTTCCGGCAGGGAGATTTTGCGATGGCCATCGCGCAGGGCAACTCGCGGGTGCCCACACCGTTAGAACACCACCCGTGCACTTCTGCGCGGGTGCGAACGGGACACTTTTCATGCCGCAATTTGCAGCGACCATCAAGCACCTCCAGGAAGGTGTGAAGGGCTTCACCATCACTGCCGCGGTGAAGAACATCGAAGGCTGGGAAGAAACGCTGAAGGACGTTGACGAGCCTGGCGTGAAAGATGTCACTCGCGACCTGGGATCGCTGAAGAAGCATCTCCAGAACGCCCACATCGATGGCGAGGCCGTTTCCAAGCTTCTCGTAAAGCTCGGGAAAGAGTCAATTGCCCTGGCCGGTACGACGGACAGCAAGATGGCGGATCAGGTGAGGGCGATCGGCCACGCGCTGGAAGATGCGACCAAAAAGGCCTGAGTCTTAGACAACCGTCGCGACCCCGGTCGCGACGGTTTTCCAAGGGAAGTTCATGGGTTTTCCGGGCGGAATGTGAAAGGGATGAGCCTCTCCCCGACCGGGCTGACGAGAAGGCCGATTGGGGGGCCGTTCGAAGCCACCTCGGCTGTTCTTGGAACTCGAGTCCCGGAATCTGCGACCACATTCGGCCACGCGCGGTTTCAGCCGCTGAGCGGTGGTATGCGTGCGCGCTTGCCGAAACGCGACAGGTGCCCCCCGACGGAGCCCGTCGGATGAACCGGTGCAGCTCTCCGATCTTTGGCGGCCACACCCAGGGCCCGTCATTTGGAACCAGTCATTTGGGACCAGTCATTTGGGCGGTTGGACGGCCAGAGCCTTCGGCACCCGTTAATTCCGACCATGGCAACTTCGACACGTCCGGTCCTACCCATCTATGGGGCACCAGTTTTTGCGGCGCGCGCCCTGAAAGCCTGGTCTGTGTGCCGCCGGGCTAGAGGCACCTGATCGGGGGCGGTCAACCGGGCCAGGCGACCCGGATCGCCGCGATCAGCCCGGTCGTGGAGCCATCATGCGCACCCGGCCGCGCACCGGCCGCTACCTCCGGCAGCAGCGCGTTGGCCAGCACCTTGCCCAGTTCCACGCCGTACTGGTCAAAGGCATTCACCCCCCAGATCGCACCCAGGCAGAACACCTTGTGTTCATACAGCGCGATCAGCATCCCCAAAGCCAGCGGGTCGAGCCGGTCGAGCAGGATGGCGACACTCGGCCGGTCGCCCGGAAACACCCGATGCGGGGCGAGCCTGGCGGCTTCGGCCGGGTCCAGCCCCGCCGCCCGCATTTCCGCGCCGACTTCCGCCAGGTCGCGGCCGACCAGCAGAGCCTCGGCCTGGGCCAGGCCGTTCGCCAGCAGCATGTGGTGGCTCGCGGCCTGGGCATGGTCCGGGGTCGCGACCAGCACGATGTCGGCCGGCACCGGCGTCGTCCCCTGGTGCAGCAACTGCATGAAGGAATGCTGCGCGTTGGTGCCGGGTTCGCCGAACACGATGGGGCCGGTCGCATAGGGCACCGCCACCCCGTCGCGGCCGACCCGCTTGCCGAGGCTCTCCATCTCAACCTGCTGCAGATGCGCCGGAAACCGGCCCAGACGCTCATCGTAGGGCAGCACGGCGCGCGCCGGGTACCCCAGGGCGTTGACGTGCCAGACCTCGACCAGGGCCAGCAGCAACGGCAGGTTTTCCACCGCAGGGGCGGACAGCGCATGCTCGTCCATCGCCCGCGCGCCCGCCAGCAGCCCCACGAAGGCATCCCAGCCGCAGGACAGCGCAATCGACAGCCCGATCGCCGACCAGAGCGAGAAGCGGCCGCCCACCCAATCGCGAAACCCGAACACGCGATCGGGTGCGATGCCGAAGGCGGCCGTGGCCGGCAGGTTGGTCGAAAGGGCGGCGAAATGCGCCCCCGCCCGACCGGACCCGACCGCCGCATCAAGCCAGTCGCGCACCATCGCGGCGTTCAGCATGGTCTCGGCGGTGGTGAAGGTCTTTGACGCGATGAGCACAAGCGTCGTCTCGGGGTCGAGCCTGGGGGCCAGCGCCGCCCAGGCATGGCCATCGACATTGGCCAGGAAGTGCGGCCGCAGCGGCGCCCCCTCGGCCCATAAGGCGCGCACCGCCATGAAGGGCCCGAGGTCGCTGCCGCCGATGCCGATGTTCAGCACATCGGTGAAGCGCTTGCCGGTCGCCCCCCGCAGCGTCCCCGCATGCACCATGGTGCAAAAGCCGCGCATCGCGTCGAGCGTGTCGGCGACCACCGCCGAAGCGTCCTCGGCACCGACGCGGAATCCCGCATCGCGCGGTGCGCGCAGCGCCATGTGCAGCACAGCGCGGCGCTCAGTGTGGTTGACCAGCGCCCCGGAGGCCATGGCGCGGGCTTGGCCCACGACATCGGCCGCCGCCGCCAGATGCTGCAAGGCCGCCATGGCCGCGTCATCGACCGAGGTCTTGGACACGTCGAGCAACAGCGGCCCGAGCCGATGGCTCATCCGCGCAAAGCGCGCGCCGTCGGCGGCAAACAGGGGACGGATGCTGTCACGCCGCGACCCGTCGTCGCGCGGGGTGCGGGCGAAGGCGGCCAAGTCGGCCAGGCGCTGCGCGATCGCGGCGGTGGTTTCGGTCACGGACGATGGATCCCCCAGGCACCTGTAGGCTCGGGCAGGATCGTGGCGCGGTTAGGGCGCGGAGGCTACAGCCCGACCGGCTCCCCCGCGACCATCACCGACAACGCTGCCGGCCGCAGCAGCCGCGCCGCGACCGCCGACAGGCCCGGTTGGGTCAACGCCGCCAACCGCGCCGGGCGTTGCGCCAGCCAATCGAGCGGCCGGTCATTGCGCCGCAGTGCCAGCAGCGTGCCGGCGATCCGGCGCGTGTCGGTGAACTGCAACGGCGCATTGCCGGTCAGGAAGGCGACGGCGTCGGCCAGTTCCCCGGCGGTCGGGCCGGCCTGCGCCATAAGCGCCCATTCTTCCCGCACCAGCCCAAGGGTTTCGCCCATACGGGCATTTTCGGTGGCAACGGTGCCGATGACGATGCCCTGGCCAAACAGCGTGTCGAACCCGGTCGAGATGCCATAGGTCAGGCCCCGCCGCGTCCGGACGCTCTCCATCAGGCGGGAGGTGAAGCCGCCGCCGCCCAGCACCCGCAGGACCACCTGGGCCGCTTCCCAATCAGGGTCGGCGACCGAAAGCCCGGTCTGGGCGAAGATCGCCGAGGATTGCGGTGCGGCGATCGGCACCACCCGCGTGCCGAAATCGACCATCGCCGGCAGCGGTGGAATGGCCGCGGGGGCGCCGGCCGGCAAGGCACCGAACAGCGACGGCAGCAGGGCCGCGAGGGTGGCAGGGGTGATCGCCCCGGCTGCGGAAATCAGCAGCCCGCCCTGGCGCAACTGCCGCCCCAGCGCTTCGCGCAGCATGGCGGGGGTCAAGGCCGGCAGGCTTTCGGCGGTGCCGCCGGTCGGGCGCGCCGCCGGATGGCTCGGGAAGGCGGCCGGCCAAAAGGCCCGCCCCACCCGCCCGCGCGGCGTTTCCTGCGCCGCCCGCAGGCTGGCCAGCGCTCGCGCCCGCCCCCGGTCGAAGGGGTTGGCGTCCAGCCGCGGCGCGGTCATGGCGAGCCTGGCCAGCCTTACCGCCTCCGGCAGCGCATCGGCCAGGCAGCGGAAACCGCCGTCCGCCTCGTCGCGGCTGGCGCTGAACGAAAGCGAAATGGCGTTGTCGCGCAGCGCCTCGGCGAAGGCGGTTTCCGTCAAATCGCCGGCACCCGAGGTCAGCAACCCCATGGCCAGCGCCGCAGCACCTTCCTGCCCGGCGGGGTCCAGCGCCGCGCCGCCGGTCCAGGACCAGGCGAGCGACACGACCGGCACGCTGTGGTCCTCGGTCAGCCAGGCGGTCAGCCCGCCCGCCGTGACGACCTGGATGGGCAGGGTGAAGCCGGGGGTGGTCATGCCGGGACCTCCGTGCCTTCGGGCAACAGCCAGCCGGTGGCCTGCACCTGAGTACCGCCGAGCACGGCGCGCGCGGCGGCACTGACCTGCATCGCCGTGACCGCCGCGATATGGGCAGGCCAGTATTCGACCGCGTCGAGCGCAAGCCCGATCGATAGGGCCTGGCCGATCATGCGCGGGGCTGCGCCCAGGCCATCCAGGGCCAGCAGCGCGCCTGCGGTCATCTGGCGGGTGCTACGGGCAACCTCGGCCTCGGTCACGCCATCGGCGAGCAGGGTGGCGACGGCGGCGCGCAGCGCGGCCTCAACCCGCGCCGGGGCAATGCCGCGCCGGGGGGCGGCATAAAGGCTGAAATCGGACACGCCCAGTGCATCGGCATCCATCGACGCGCCGACCGAGAGCGCCAGGCCTTCCTGCACCAGCGCGCGATGCAGCCGCGATCCGGGGCCACTGCCGAGGATATGGGCCAGGACCTCCAGCGGCAGCGCCTGGGTGGTGTCGCCCCAGGTCAGCGACGGTGCCGCCCAGGCCATGACCAAGGACGCTTCCTCGACCCGGTCGTGCCGGATCAGGCGGGGGGTATGGGCCGCCGCTGGCGGGGGCGCGCGGTGGCGCTGCGTGAAGGGCCGCGCCGGGACGGCGCCAAACTCCTGTTCGGCGATCCGGCGGAATTCCGCCTCCGGCACTGCGCCCGCGACCACCAGCACGCAATTCGCCGGCGCGTAATGGGCCGCGAAGAAGGCCGCCAGCGCGTCGCGGTCGATGCGGCGGATTTCATCCGGCCAGCCGATGATCGGCCGCCCGGCCCAATGCTGCGGCCCCCACATCGCGGCGGCGAACGCTTCCTGGAAACGAGCGCGGGGGGAGACATCGGTCCGCTGGCGGCGTTCCTCGATCACCACCAGGCGTTCCGGATCGACTTCGCCGGCGGGAATGATCGGCGCGGTCAGCCGGTCGGATTCCAGCATCGCGATCAGCGGGAGGCGGGAGGCCTCGACCTGGGCGAAATAGGCGGTGACGTCGCGCGAGGTGAAGGCGTTGTCGTTGCCGCCCTCACGCGCGATCTGGCGGGAAAAGGCGCCCGATTCCACCCGGGGGCTGCCCTTGAACATCATGTGTTCCAGGAAATGCGCGGTGCCCGAAAGGCCGGAGGGGTCTTCGCCACCGCCAGCCGCGACGAACAGGTATTGCGCGACGACCGGCGCGCGGCGCTGTTCGACGTGGGCCACCCGCAGCCCGTTCGGCAGCGACCACAGGGTTGCCCCGAACAGCGGGCGGCCCCGGGTTGCGGGTGCGGCCTGCGCCAGGGCGGGCCTCATCAGCACATCGGGGGCCAGCACCACGGGGGCGATGGCGGCGGCAAGGGTGGCGCGTCGGGTGATTTTCGGCATGACCTCAGAATGGGGGGCCTTGGGCGTCGCGCCAATGGGCGAAACGGTTGCAGAGGGTTTCAGGGCCGCGCCCCGCTAAACCCGCCCACCCATCGCCAGGGCCATCGCCCGCCACATCGGCTTGCGGTCGGCCTCCCAATCCAGCGGCAGGCCGCGGTGGTGCAGCCCATCCCGCCGCGCGACACCGGGCGTTGTCACCAGCCAGGAATAGCGGTCGATCAGCCCCCAGGTGATCACGGTCCGCACCCCGCCATCGATCGCGGCCCCGAGGAAGGCGGCGACCCAGGCGGCCACGGCCGCATCGCGCGCCGGGTAGCCATCGGCCACCCGGTCGGGTTCGCGCACATCCAGTTCGGTGATCAGCACCGACAGGCCCATCGCCCGCAGCGCGCGGACGAAGGTCACGAACTTCTCGGCGCTGAAAGCGTTGCGCATCTGCAAGTGCGCCTGGATGCCAACCGCATCCAGCGGCACCCGCTGGTCCAGCAACTGGCGGCACAGGGCCAGCAGCCAGCGCCGCTTGATATCGGCGGCCGGGGTATCCTCCTCCACCCCATAGTCGTTCAGGGTCAGCCGCAGGGTCGGGTCACGCTCCCGCGCGAGGCGGAAAGCCATGCCGATATAGTCGGGGCCGAGGGCCGTGAGCCAGGGCGTCGGGCGCAGCGGGCCGGCAGCGCTCGGGTTGTCGCTGCCGGGCGGGTTGGCCACGGGTTCGTTCACCACGTCCCAGTCGCGGATGCGGGCGCGGGTGCGTGGCAGGACCGTATCGAAGTGGGCCTGCATCACGCCACGGGCGCGGGCCGGGCCTTCGGCCAAGGCCGCGCGCGCCCAGGCCGGCATCGCCTCGTGCCAGATCAGCGCATGGCCGCGCACCGGCAGCGAACGGGCCTGCGCCCAGGCCAGGATAACATCGAGCGGTTCGAAGTCGAAGCGGCCTTCGGTCGGTTGCAGCGCCTCGAACTTGGCCTCGTATTCGGGAACCAGCATCGCGGCCTCGGCCGCCACGGCGTGGGCGTAGACGGCGTTGGTCCGGAGCATGGTGGCCAACACCGCGCAGCCGTAGGTGAAGCCGTGCTGCCGGGCGATGGCGCCCAGGCCGGTGGCCGGCTGGGGTGCGGCGGCGCGGGCCAGGATCGCGGCCAGGGCCGCACCGCCCAGCAGGCGGCGTCCCTGTTGCCCTGGTGTCACGCAGCGCGGGCCAGCGGCGCCGCCGTGATGCCGTTGTCGTCACGCGCCAGGGTCTGGCGATAGCGCTCCCGCCGCCACTGCATCAACCGCCAGGCGCCGCGTGCGGCGATCTCCGACAGCCGGCCGCGCGGCTCCAGCCCCACCGACTTGAAGACCATTCCCATGCTGCGCTGGATGTGATGGTACCGATACGCCTGCATCGCCGTGCCCATGTAGGCCGCGATACAGCGATCGTGGCTGTAGGGCACCGAGGTGTCCTCGTTCCCGCAATGGTAGGCGAAGGCGAGTTCGTCATCCTCGCTTTCGCCGATCCGTGCCGCCGCGACGCGCAGGCGGCGGGTGAAGGACAGGTTTTCCCGCGCCAGGTAGCGCCGCATGTGGTCGTAGAACAACTTGAAATGCCGGTATTCATCGGCGGCGATCAGCCGGCAGACCGCCTTGAGAACAGGCTCGGTCGTCTGCTCCCCAAGGGCCGTATAGTAGGAGGAGGTGCCGGTTTCCACCATGCAACGCGCGATCAACTCGCCTGTGCGCGACCCGCGGATCGAGGCATCGGCCTTGGTGTTGATCTGGTAGCCGGCGCGGTAGCGGGCAAAGGACGCGGCAAAATCCCAGCCCGGATCGGCCAGGGTCGCCCAGGCGCCAAGCGCGTCGCCGTGCTGTTCTTCCTCGACCGCCCAATGATCGGCGGCGGCGCGGAAATCGGGGTCGTCGTGGAACACGCTGCCGAGATACAGCGCATAATCGGCGCCATTCTTCTCGACCATCGCGGCGGCTTTCACCAGCGGCACCAACGCCGGGTCCACGGCGGAGGGGTCGAACCGATCCCAGGCCACCTGATCCAACGTCCAGTGCTTCATGCCGACCCTCCCGCCCATTTCGAGATCAGCGCCGATGCCTGACCATACCGGTTCTGATCCCCGGTCCGGCCCGTTATCTTCGCAAGCCGGCCTATCGTTTCAAGCGGTTGTGTCCAGTATATGACACGAATGAGCAAGATAGATCAGGCGGCTTCCGCCACGGCGGCCATGGCGCGGGCCGACAGCAGTCGATCCATGGCCGCTTCGCGCGTGTCCGGCGCCCCGCCGGCGGCGGCGATTCCATTGTAGGCCTTTTCCGCCGCGGCGACCCGGTCCGCGGCCTCGGCGCGCGACAGGCTACTGACCGGCGTCGCCTCATCCGCCAGGATCGTCAGCCGATCCGGCGTGATTTCGGCGAAGCCGCCCGGCACGAAAAGCGACTCGGTGACCTGGCCGTTCTCGGTCACCCGGATGACACCGCCAGCCAGCGTCACGATCGCGGGCGCGTGGCCGGGCAGGATGCCCATCTCGCCGTCCGCCGCGGGGATGACCACCATCTCCACCGGCCGCGACAGCAGCAGGCGTTCCGGCGAGACGAGTTCGAGCTCGAAGGTGGCCATGATACCCTCTTACGCGACTTGCTTGAGCGATTCGGCCTTCTTCACCGCATCCTCGATCGTGCCGACCATGTAGAAGGCGGCTTCCGGCAGGTGGTCGTATTCGCCGGCGCAGATCGCGGCGAACGACCGCACCGTGTCCTCGATCTTCACGAACACGCCCGGGCTGCCGGTGAAGACTTCCGCGACGTGGAAGGGCTGCGACAGGAAGCGCTGGATTTTCCGCGCGCGGGCGACGACCAGTTTGTCTTCTTCCGAAAGCTCGTCCATGCCCAGGATGGCGATGATGTCCTGCAGCGACTTGTAGGTCTGCAGGATGCGCTGCACTTCGCGCGCCGTATTGTAGTGCTCCTCACCCACCACCCGCGGGTCGAGGCCGCGCGACGTGCTGTCCAGTGGATCGACCGCGGGGAAGATCGCCATCTCGGCGATCGAGCGCGACAGCACCGTCGTCGCATCCAGGTGCGCGAAGGAGGTCGCAGGCGCCGGGTCCGTCAAGTCGTCGGCCGGCACATAGATGGCCTGGACCGAGGTGATCGAACCCTTCTTGGTCGAGGTGATGCGTTCCTGCAGCGCGCCCATGTCGGTGGACAGCGTCGGCTGATAGCCCACCGCCGAAGGAATCCGGCCCAGCAGCGCCGAGACTTCCGCGCCCGCCTGGGTGAAACGGAAGATGTTGTCGATGAAGAACAGCACGTCCTGGCCCTGCTCGTCGCGGAAATATTCCGCCATCGACAGGCCGGACAGCGCGACCCGCGCGCGGGCGCCCGGCGGCTCGTTCATCTGGCCATAGACCAGCGCCACCTTGGAGCCTTCGGTATTGCCGTCACCAAGCTTGATGACGCCGGCATCGATCATTTCATGATACAGGTCGTTGCCTTCGCGGGTGCGCTCACCCACGCCTGCGAACACTGAAACGCCGCCGTGGCCCTTGGCGATGTTGTTGATCAGTTCCTGGATGGTCACGGTCTTCCCGACGCCAGCGCCGCCGAACAAGCCGATCTTGCCGCCCTTGAGGTAGGGGGCCAGCAGGTCCACCACTTTGATGCCGGTGACCAGGATTTCCGCGCTGGTCGCCTGTTCGTCGAAGGCCGGGGCGGCGCGGTGGATGGTGTATTCCATGTCGTGCGGCACCGGGCCGCGCTCATCGATCGGCTCACCGATCACGTTCATGATGCGGCCGAGCGTGCCCGGGCCGACCGGCACCGAAATGCCCTTGCCGGTGTCCACGACCTCGTTGCCGCGCACCAGGCCTTCGGTGGTGTCCATCGAGATGCAGCGGACAGTGTGTTCGCCCAGGTGCTGCGCCACTTCAAGCACTAGCGTGCCCCCGCCGGCCATCGGCGTGGTCAGCGCGTTCAGGATGGCGGGCAATTCGCCGCTGAACTGCACGTCCACCACCGGACCCAGGATCTGCGTGATCTTGCCAACATTGTTCTTCATGGGAACAGATCCTTGTCTAGAGGGCTTCAGCACCGGAGATGATCTCGATCAGCTCCCGGGTGATGTTGGCCTGTCGCGTGCGGTTGTAGTTCAGCGTGAGCTTGTTGATCATCTCGCCAGCGTTGCGCGTCGCGCTGTCCATCGCCGCCATGCGGGCGCCGTGTTCGCCAGCCGCACTTTCGAGCAAAGCGCGGTAGATCTGGATCGCCAGATTCTTGGGCAGCAGGGCCGCGAGGATTTCCTCCTCGGTCGGCTCATAGTCATACAGCGCCGGGACGGCGCCGGGTTCCGCCTCCGGCGTGCCGTCCGGGATGGCGGCCGGAATCAGCGCCTGTTCGGACGGGATCTGGCTCATGACATTGCGGAAGCGGTTATAGACCAGGGTGCAGACATCGAACTCGCCGGCGTCCAGCATCGCCGTCAGCCGGGCCGCGACCTCGGCCGCCTGCTCGTAGCCGATGCGCCGGATGCCGGCGTAGGTAATCTCGCCGACGATGCGCGAGGCGAATTCGCGCCGCAGGAACGCGGCACCCTTGCGCCCGATGGTCAGGATCTTGACCGTCTTGCCCTCGGTTTCCAACGCGCGGATGCGGGCGCGGGCGAAGCGGCCGACGTTGGTATTGAACGGACCGGCCAGGCCGCGATCCGCGGTCACCACCACCAGCAGATGCACGCGGTCATCGCCGGTGCCGACCAACAGGCGCGGTGCGTCGGGCGTGCCGGCCACGGCCTGGCCCAGCCGACCCAGGATCGCCGCCATGCGCTCGGCATAGGGGCGTGCGGCCTCCGCCTGCAACTGGGCGCGGCGCAGCTTGGCGGCCGCCACCACCTTCATCGCCTGCGTGATCTTGCGTGTGGATTTCACGCTGTTGATCCGCAGCCGCAGGCTTTTCAAACTCGCCATGCTGTCTCGCCCCTACCGGCCGCGCGTCAGGTAAAGGACTTGGCGAAGTCGTCCAGGAAGGCGATCAATGCCGCCTCATTGTCCTTCTTGATCTCGCGGGCGTCGCGGATGCCTTCGATGATGGCTGGGGCACGCGACTTCACGGCGGCCAGCATCTGCGTCTCGTAAGCACCGATCCGGTTCAGCGGCAGCTTGTCGAGGTAGCCGCGCGTGCCGGCGAAGATCGCCAGCACCTGTTCCTCCACCGGGACCGGCTTGAATTGCGGCTGCTTCAGCAATTCCGTCAACCGCGCGCCACGCGCCAGCAGCGCCTGGGTGGAGGCGTCGAGGTCCGAGGCGAATTGCGCGAAGGCCGCCATTTCGCGGTATTGCGCCAGTTCCAACTTGATCTTGCCGGCGACCTGCTTCATCGCCTTGATCTGGGCCGCGGAACCGACGCGCGACACCGACAGGCCGACGTTCACCGCCGGGCGGATGCCCTTGAAGAACAGTTCTGTCTCCAGGAATATCTGGCCATCGGTGATCGAAATCACGTTGGTCGGGATATAGGCGGACACGTCGCCCGCCTGCGTCTCGATCACCGGCAGCGCGGTCAGCGAGCCACCACCGAAGTCGTCGTTCATCTTCGCCGCGCGCTCAAGCAAACGAGAGTGCAGGTAGAAGACGTCGCCCGGATAGGCCTCGCGGCCCGGCGGGCGGCGCAGCAGCAGCGACATCTGGCGATAGGCGACCGCCTGCTTGGACAAGTCGTCGTAGAAAATGACCGCGTGCATGCCGTTGTCGCGGAAATACTCGCCCATGGCGCAGCCGCTGAACGGCGCCAGGTACTGCAGGGGTGCCGGATCGGAAGCCGTTGCCGCGACGATAATG
>JBBRWI010000029.1:0-23288 GCA_038249305.1 Acetobacterales bacterium | reverse complement strand
AGTCGGCGGCGAAATCGCCACCGCCACGACGCGGGCCACGGTCGCGGCGGAAGCCGTCGCGATCGCCGCCGCGGTCACGGCGGGGTTCGCCGCCTTCCTCGCCCTCGGCCCGCGGGCGCGTGGCGCCCACCTGATCGGAGATATCGGCGCCCGTCGCCTGGTCCACCACGCGCATCGACAGCTTGACCTTGCCGCGGTCGTCGTGGCCGATCACCTTGACCTTCACCTTGTCGCCGACATTGATCACGTCGGTCGTGCGATTGACCCGTTCGTTCGCGAGTTCGCTGATGTGGACCAGGCCATCCTTGGCGCCAAGGAAGTTCACGAAGGCGCCGAATTCGGCGGTCTTGACCACGGTGCCGGTGTAGATCGCGCCGATCTCGGCCTCGGCGGTGATGCCGCGGATGATGCTGATCGCGTGCTCGGTCGCCGCCGGATTGGTCGAGGCGATCTTGATCGTCCCGTCATCCTCGATGTCGATCTTCGCACCGGTCTTTTCGACGATGTCACGGATGACCTTGCCGCCGGTGCCGATCACTTCGCGGATCTTGTCCTTCGGCACCTGGATCACGGTGATGCGCGGCGCATTGGCCGCCACATCGCCACGCGCGCCCGTCAGGGCCTTGGCCATTTCGCCCAGGATGTGCAGACGACCGTGCTTGGCTTGGTCCAGCGCGATGCGCATGATGTCGGGCGTGATGGAGGTGATCTTGATGTCCATCTGCAGGGCGGTGATGCCCGCATCCGTCCCGGCGACCTTGAAGTCCATGTCGCCCAGGAAGTCTTCGTCGCCCAGGATGTCGGACAGCACGGCAAAGCCGCGGTCTTCCTTGATCAGCCCCATGGCGATGCCGGCGACCGGCCGCGTCAGCGGCACGGCAGCGTCCATCAGCGCGAGAGAGGTGCCGCAGACCGTCGCCATCGACGACGAGCCATTGCTCTCGGTGATCTCGGACACGACGCGCATCGTGTAGGGGAACATGGTCTTTTCCGGCAGCAGCGGCCTGATGGCGCGCCAGGCGAGCTTGCCATGGCCGACTTCGCGGCGGCCCGGGCTGCCCATCCGCCCCGTCTCGTTCACCGAGTAGGGAGGGAAGTTGTAGTGCAGCATGAAGTTTTCACGGTAGTCGCCGCCCAAGGCGTCGATCACCTGTTCGTCCTGGCCGGTGCCGAGGGTCGCGACGCAAAGCGCCTGCGTCTCGCCACGGGTGAACAGCGCCGAGCCATGGGCGCGCGGCAGCACGCCGACCTCGGCCATGATCGGGCGCACGGTCTTGGTGTCGCGGCCGTCGATGCGCAGGCCGGTGTCGAGGATGCTGCTGCGGACGACGTCGGCTTCCAGCGCCTTGAGCAGGCCCTTGGCGGCGCCGGCGTCATGGCCCTCGGCGGTCAGGGCGGCGGCCACGTCCTTCTTGACGGCGCCGACACGGCCCTGGCGGACCAGCTTCAAGGTCTCCTTGTAGGCCTCGGCCATCGGGGCGAAGCCGAGTTCCTTGATGCGCGCCTTCAGCGCGATCTCGGCCGCCGAGACTTCCGTGACGGGCCAGGGCTCCTTCGCGGCGCGTTCGGCCAGTTCGATGATGCCCTGGATGACCGCCTGGCAGGCCTCGTGACCAAAGGTCACCGCGCCGAGCATCTCGTCCTCGGAGAGTTCCTTCGCCTCCGACTCCACCATCAGCACGCCTTCGGCGGTGCCGGCGACCATCAGGTCGAGCTTGCTGTCCTTGCGCTGTTCCAGCGTCGGGTTCAGCACATAGGCGCCTTCGATATAGCCGACGCGGCAGCCGGCAACGGGGCCGAAGAAGGGGATGCCCGAAAGCGTCAGCGCGGCGGAGCAGCCGACCAGTGCCACCACATCGGGGTCGTTCTCCATGTCATGCGACAGCACGGTCGCCACGACCTGGACCTCGTTGCGGAACCCGTCCGGGAACAGCGGGCGCAGGGGTCGGTCGATCAGGCGGGAGACGAGGGTTTCGAGTTCCGATGGCCGGCCCTCGCGCTTGAAGAACCCGCCCGGGATCTTGCCGGCGGCGAACGCCTTTTCCTGGTAGTTCACCGTCAGCGGGAAGAAGTCCTGGCCCGGCTTGACGGACCGGGCACCGACCGCCGTGCAGAGCACGATGGTGTCGCCCATCCGCGCCATGACAGCGCCGTCGGCCTGGCGGGCGATCTTGCCGGTTTCCAGGGTCAGGGTCTTGTCGCCCCAGGTGATGTCCTTGCGGAAGTAATGGTCGAACATGCGTCGTCCTATCGGCCCGGCGCCATCGGGGCGTCCGGGGAGCGGCGCCCTGGCCCTGTCGGGGAGGGGTCGTCGCGGGTTGTACGGCGCGGGGTGCGGGCAGGTGCGGCCGAGTGCTGGGCGCTGTCCAGGAACGGAGGCCGGCGCTTCGGGCTGCACGGGGGAGGCCGGCCATCCCCGAAAGGAAAGGCAGGCCGCCCATGTGGCCGGAAACGCCGTCAATTCCTGCCAGCGATCCGGTTCGGAACGGCAGCGTGCTGACGACCCCGCGCGCGCGGGAATGCCGTCAACGCTGTCTGGCGTCCTCGGCGCGCGCCATATGGCACGTCTCCGCCGGGGACGCCAATGCTTTCGGCCAATCCTGCGTCAGGCCGCGTCTTCCCGCCGGTCGCGCGTCCGCACATAGGCGACCGCGGCGTGTTCGGTGCAGTAGGGCTTGCCGGTCAGCGCATCGCCGCCGCAGAAACGGAACGCCGCCGTCCCCGGTTCACCGATCGGCCAGCAGCAGGACCGGGCGCCGAAGCGCGGAAAGGGGCGCACCACGGTCTGCGGTGCCGCAACCGGGCGCGGCGCGGGCTTCGGTGATGCCAGCCGTTGCACCGGGGCTGGCTGCGGCCGCGCCGCCGGCGCGCGGGGCGCCTGGGCGGGGCGGGGCACCATCGCCATCAGCGGCCGCCCGGAGGTGATCGGCCGCGGCACGCCGTCGCGCCGGATCGGGCTCGGCCGCGCCGGCAGCACCAGGCGATGCGCCTTGCCCACCACCGCGTTCTTCGAGATGCCCATGCGACGCCCGATTTCCGCCGTGGAATGTCCCTCGGCCCAAAGCGCCTTGAGGAGTTCGATAGCCTCCGCTGACCAGTCCATAGGTTGTGGCTCCCATCCGCCTTGACTACCACAAATGGTAAGGCGGATAAGGCCCGCGGAGCAAGCGTTGGATTCGCAGAAGCCACTCAAACTTGTGGAGAACTATGGCGGCACCCACCAGGGCTGGTGTGGCGCACCCGCTGGATCAGACCAGCAAGCCCTTGGCGAGCATCCCGTGCACGCCCTTTTCGCCGTTCACCATCTGCGTGACCCGGAAATCCACCGCCAGCGAGCAGAACTGATAGGCATCCGCCGGCGTGATGTTGGTGCGTTCGACGATGAAGGCGATCATCTCCCGCAGCGCCTGCTTCATCGCCAGGTCCAGGTCCTCGTTCATGCCCATGCTGATGAAATGGGTCGGCGTCTCGCCGCGCGGGAAGCGCAGGCCTGGGTCCTTCGCCCCGCCGCCCTTTTCCAGGGTCAGGCGGAAGGTGCCGGTCAGGCACATTTCCAGCGCGTTGATGCAGACCTCACCATCGCCCTGCACGCCATGGCCGTCCCCGGCCGAGAAGTTGCCCCCGGCGGTATGCACCGGCAGGAACAGCGTGGAACCCTCGACCAACTCCTTGTTGTCCAGGTTGCCGCCATGGGCGCGCGGTTCCTTGGTGCTGATCTGGCCCCAGTCCGCCGGGGGCGCGACGCCCATCACGCCGAAGAAGGGGCGCAGCGGCAGCACGGTGCCACCCTCTTTCGGCCCGAACGGAAGCCGGCAGGTGCGGGCCGCGCGATCGACCGGAATATGCAGCAGGCGCTTGTAGGGAAAATCCTCCGGCAAGGTGCCGAACAGCGGCCGGAAGCCGCAAAAGCCCCAATCCGCGCCCAGCTCGATCTTGACGATATCCACCCGCAGCACGTCGCCCGGTTCGGCGCCCTCCACCGCCACCGGCCCGGTCAGGATATGCGGGCCGAGGCGCTGCGGCATCGCGCCGTGGATCGCTGCCAGCGCGGGCGGGATCGCCAGGCCCATCGCGGCCGGCGGCATGGATTCCGGCCCGCCGGAGACACATTCCAGCACCACCGTCTCACCGCTGCGGATCGTCGCCACGGGGGCGAAACTCGCGTCGAAGGCACCAAAACGGATGGTCTGTGGGGTCGCGGCGATACGCTGCGGGGTGGACATGGGCGGCTGGCTCCTGGCTGACGGCGCGACAGCATGTTGCAGCGCGGTGTCAGCCAGGGCGCAAGGGGGCCGGCCCGAAAAAACTCAGCCGGCCGTCAGGTTCAGCCGGCGGATCGTATCGGCCTCCCGCTGCACCAAGGCGCGCAGGAACACGCCGTAGTCGGCGCTGTTCTTCAGATCGACCGTCATGTCGTAGCGATCCAGCGCCGCCAGATGCGAAGGGTCATTGACCGCACCGCTCAAGGCCTCCTGCAAGACACCCACCACGGCGGGGTCCATGCCGGCGGGGCCTACGATGCCATAGGGCGAGGTGACGACCATCCCCGCATATCCCAGCTCCAGCAACGTCGGCGCCTGCGGCCAGCGGCGCAGCCGCTGCGGCGTCCAGACATGCAGCCAGCGCGCCTGGCCACCATCGACCAGCGCCCCGATACCCGACCCGCCGGCCATCGCATCGATATGCCCACCGAGCACCGCCTGGCTGGCATCGGCATCGCCCCGGAAGGAGACATGGGTGACGTCGATGTTCTCGCGCGCCGCCAGTTCCGCCATCGCCACGTGCGGCGTGCCATTGGCGCCGGTATTGCCGATCGTGATGGTCCCCGGCCGCGCCCGTGCCGCCGCGACCAGATCCGCCCAGCCGCCCGGGTAGCGGTCGGCCCGCACGATGGCGCCGAAGGCATAGCCCGTGACATGCACGATGGGCGTGAAGTCGCGCAGCGTGTCATAGGGCAGGCGTTGCAGCATCTGCACCCGGATCGCCGAAGCCGGCAGTTGCGTCAGCAGGTAGCCATCGGGCCGGGCGCGCGACACCGCCTGGGCGCCAAGCGTATTGGCGGCCCCGGGCCGGTTTTCCACGATCATCGGGAACGGCAGCCGGCGGGACGCGGCTTCGGCCAGGGCGCGCATGGTCACATCGGTGGTCCCGCCCGGCGGGAAGGGCACGATCAAGGCGATGGTTCGGGTCGGGAACGCGGATTGTGCCCGCGCCGCCGGGGCGGCCAGCAGGGCGGCGCCGGCCAGCACGGCGCGGCGATGGAGCGTTGGGGTCATTGGAGCCTCCCTTTGATTGCCGCCAACATGGCGCGCCGTGGCGCTAAACGGAAGCCGGCCCAAGGGCTTCCAGCACCGCCGCGACCGGAATCCGCGTCATCTCCGCCCCGCCATGGTCGTGCGCCGCAACGATGGTCACCCGGCGCCCGATGGGGCGGAATTTCCGGGCGCTCGACGGGCCGAACAGCGAGACCAACGGCGTGCCGGAGGCCGCGATCATGTGCCCCGTGCCGGAATCATTCGACACGCCGATGCGGCAGCGGGCAGCCAGCGCGATGGTCGCCAGCGGCTGCGGCGCCCCGATGGCCGGATGTTCCAGCGGGAAGACCGCCCGCGGCAGCGCCTGCGCAATGGCCGCGCGCAGCGGCGCCTCGGCCGGCCCAAGCAGGAAGACCGGGGTTTCCGGCCGGGCCTTGGCCACGGCGATGAAGCGGTCCAGCGGCCAGATCTTCTTCGCCCCGCCGGCGCCGGGGGCGATGGCCAGGCGCGGCGGGTCGCCGGGCAGGGCAGCCTCGGCGGCCGCGCGGATCGTGTCGGGCACCGGCAGCGGTGACAGGTCGCGCGGCGGTTCGCCGATCAGGGCGAACAGCCGGTCCAGCACATGCGGTCCGGCCGGTTTTTGGGGCGGGCGAATGGCGCTGACGAAACGCCGGTGTCTGACGCGCCACACCGCCGCCGTGCGCCAGGCCAGCGATTGCGTGTCGATCAGCAGGTCGAAGGGCCCGATGCCGGCCGGCACGCGGTCCAGGAACGCGCGCGGGCTGGCGCCGATGCCGCAGCGCTCCCGCACCTCGTCCAGCAAGGGCGCCGAGACGCTGCCCAGCGAGGACGCGTAGAGCGTCGTGCCGGTGACGAACCAGGTGATCCGCGCGCCGGGAAATGCCACCCGCAGCGCGCGGCAGAAGACCACCTTGTAGATGGCGTCGCCAAAGGTCTCGCCGGTCGAGAAGACGCCGACGGTCGCGGGCGTCAACGCGGCAGTTCGCGTTCCGCGAGGCGCGCGAACCAGGCCGCCCCCAAAGGCGTCATGTCATCGTTGAAGTCATAGCCCGGGTTGTGCACCGGCACCGCGCCGCGCCCATCGGGGGCCGCCTGGCCCAGGCGGATGAAGGCGCCGGGGCGGGCCAGCAGCATGTAGGAAAAATCCTCGCCGCCCATCACCGGCGGGTTTTCGCGCAGCACCTTGTCGGCCCCCAGGATGTCGTCCAGCGCGCGGGCGGCGCGTTCGGCTTCCTCGACATGGTTGACCGTCGGCGGGTAGCCCCAGCGGTATTCGACCACGGCCTCGGCGCCATGGGCGGCGGCGGTATGTTCGGCGACCTGCTTGATGAGCGCTGCGACCTGTTGGCGCACCTCCTCGTTCAGCGCGCGTACCGTGCCCTGGATTTCGGCACTCGGCGCGATGACGTTCATCGCCGACCCCGCGTGGAACATGGTCAGCGAGATGACGCTGCTCTCGATCGGGTCCACCCGGCGCGACACGATGCTTTGCAGGGCGACGACGACATGCGCGCCGACCACCACCGGGTCGATCGTGGTATGCGGCCGCGCGGCATGGCCGCCACGGCCCTTGATGGTGATGACCAGCCGGTCGGAGGCCGCCATGATCGTCCCCGGCACGCAGGCCGCGGTGCCGAGCGGCAGGTTCGGGTCATTGTGCAGCGCATAGACGCTGTCGCAGGGGAAGCGGTCGAACATCCCTTCCTCGACCATCACGCGCCCGCCGCCGCCGCCTTCTTCCGCCGGCTGGAAGATGAAGTTCACGGTGCCGGCGAAGTTCTTCGTCTCGGCGAGGTATTTGGCGGCACCCAGCAGCGTCGCGGTATGCCCGTCATGGCCGCAGGCATGCATCCGCCCGGGGTTCTGGCTGCTGTAGTCGAGGCCGGTGATCTCCTCCATCGGCAGCGCGTCCATGTCGGCGCGGAAGCCGATCGAGCGCGATCCGGGCTGGCCGCGCAAGACGCCCACGATGCCGGTCCCGGCGAGGCCGCGATGCACCTCGATCCCCCATTCCGCCAGTTTGGCGGCCACGATGTCGCTGGTGCGGAATTCAGCGAAGCCGAGTTCGGGATGGCTATGGATGTCCTGGCGCCAGGCCTTGATCTCGGGGGCCAGGTCCATCAGGCGGTTCGGGACGGGCATCGGGGTTCCTTTTCTGGTCAGCCGCCACGCGCGGCATCGGCGTTCAAAGCACGCAAGACGAATTCATCGGCCCAGGGCGCATATTCGGCCCAGAGCGCGGCCAGGGCGGCAATCGGTGCCTCGGCCTTGTCCACGCGCAGATCGGCGTAGGGAAATTCCTGGTCGGTGACGATGCGCAGCGCCGCCGACAGGACCGCGCCATGTTCGCCCCCCGCCGCCTCCCCGGCCGCCAGCCCCGCCAGCAACCGATCGGCGAAGGCGCCGGTCGCGTCGGAAAAGGCCGCGGCCATCGCCTCCGGCACTTGGTCATGCGCCAGGATATTGCCCAGGGCCACGACCCCCGGCCCATGCGCTGCGCCATGCGCCGGCTTGACCCGAGCCCCGTGGAAATGGGCCGTGGTGCCCTTCACATCAATCGCCGCCAATTGCCGCCAGCCATGGTCGGGCGTGCTGGCGACCAGGGCCGCGATGGTATGGGCCGCATCGCAGCCCGACCGCAACAGCCCGATCCCGCGCGGGGCCAGGCGCGGATCGGTGCGGTGCTGGGTGAGGACGCCGCCGACCCCGGCGGCCAGGGCGCAGATCCGGGCGCCCACCCCGATGTTGCTGGTCGCGGCGGCGTAACCGAAGGCGCCGGTATCGGGGCATTGGGCCAGGAGGGAGAACGTCATCTGCCCTCAGCAAACCCCCAAGGGGCGCGCGTGTCCATTACCCGTAAGGGCCGGGCCGCTCCCCCGCGGCGATCCGGGTTTCCAGCAGGGCGATGGCGCCCGGCAGGTCGGCGATGCTGTCGATCACCAGATGCGCCCCGGCGGCGAACAGCGGCGCCGCGGCGCTGGCCCGCAAGGCGGCGCTTGCGGTGGGCGTCAGCGCGCCCAGTTCGTCCTCGGTCAGCCCGGCCATGTTGCCCGACAGCGACAGGCCGATCGCCCAGGTCCCCGCGGCCCGGCCCTCGGCGATGCCGACCGGGGTGTCGTCGATCTTGGCGACGGCATGGGCCGGATGCACCCCCATGGCCGACAGCACGTGCCACATCTGCAGGGGTGCCGGCCGGCCGGCCGGAAGATCGCCGGCGCAGACGGTGATCTCCGGGATGAAGCCCTGGGCCGCCGCCAGGGGTTCCAGCACCGCCATGATCGGCCGGGTATAGCCGGTGGTGGCACCGATCCGCGTGCCGCGCGCGGCCAGCCAGTGAAGCGTCGCGCGGGCGCCGGGGATCAGGGCGGCATGGGCGGTGACGCTGGCGACGTTCATCGGCTCGAACACCGCAAAGATCGCGTCGATCGCGGCATCGTCGAAATCGCGGCCCTGCGCCGCGCGCCAGCCGGCGGCGACATGCGGCAGCGCGCCGACCGCCTTGATGTGGTCGCGCTTGGCGCTGCCCATCGGCCCGCGCGCATCGGCGACCGTGATGACCACCCCGAACTGCCCGAAGGCGCGAACGAAGGCGCCCATGGGGGCCAGGCTGCCATGGTCCACCACGGTCCCGGCCCAGTCGAAGATGACGGCTTTGATCACGTAAGGCTCTCCAGGGTTTCCTCGGCGATGCCGAAGGCGGTGCTGGCGCCGGTGCCGCTGGTCACGCTGACCAGCCGCAGCCCGGGACCGAGGTCTTCGGTGAACATGTCCTCGGGGCCGGAGGGATAGACCCCGGTCCAGCGTTCGACGACCGGGGGAACGCTGCCGAAGACGGCGCGGAATTCGTCCAGGATGATGTCGTCGACGAACCCCGGCTGGAACGGGTCGGGGGTCGCCGCATAATGGTGGCTGTCGCCGACCACCAGCGCGCCATCCGCCCCCTGCACCACGATCAGGTGCACGCCATGGTCCAGTGCCGAGCGCTGTTCGGCGGCCAGGCGGTCCAGCAGCGGCCCGAGCGGGGTTTCGTGCGCGTAGCCGCGGTAGCGCGCCATGCCGAGGTCGCTCATCACCGCCGCCGGCAGCCGCCAACCGGGATCGGCCAGCCGCAGCATGTGCAGCTTGCACAGCGTGGTGTTTCGCCGGGCGAACACCTCGGGGAACAGGGTCGCCAGATCGGTGCCCGGGCAGACGATGATCCGCTCGGCGCGAAGGGGACCGGCGGTGGTCTCGACGATCCCAGGCGCCACGCCGCGCACGGCGGTGCGGCGGGTGAAGCGGACCTGTTGCGCCTGCTCCAGCCAGGCGGCCAGGCGCGGGATGGCGTCGCGGCTTTCGACGCGCAGTTCATGCGGCGAATGCAGCGCCGCCAGCACGCGCGGGTCGAACATCGCGGGCAAGGCCCCGGGGGCCAGCATGCGGCAGCCGGCGCCCATCGGGCCGGCACAGAATGCCTCGGCCACCGCGACGGCTTCGGGCCGGCGGCAGGCCATCAGCAGCCCGCGGTGATGCACGGCGATGCCGGCGAGTGAGGCGACCTCGGCCCAGATCGCGCGCGAACGCACCGCGCGGCGATGGGTCTGCGGAAAGCCCTGGCCGGTGACGGTCACGAAACCGAAATTGCGGATGCTGGCGCCATTGGCCTGGGCATCGCGATCGACGACCAGCACCGACAGCCCGGCGCGGCGGGCGGCGAGGGCATGGGCCAGGCCGACGATGCCGGCGCCCACGACGATGATGTCTGCGTCCATGGGCGCGCTTTTGGCATGGGTCGCGGCGCTTGTCCCGTGACGCTGCGGGTGGCATCGCTGCCGCCATGCCGACCGACACCCTGCCGCAACGCCTGATCTTCGCAGCCCTGGCGCTGACCATCACCGCCCTGTTGCTGGACGCGCTGTGGCGCGTCCTCGCGCCGGACGGGGTGACGGGCTGGGAATGGGTGATCCTGCTGGCCTATGCCGGCACCGTGCCGTGGTCGGCGATCTCCGCCGCCAATGCCCTGCTTGGGCTGGTCATCCTGTTGGCCGCACGCGACCCGCCCGCCGCCGTCGTGCCGCAACTGGACCGCGCGCGGGAGGCGGATGTGCCGGGCGTTTGTACCGCCATCCTGGTCTGTATCCGCAACGAGGACATGGCCGTCGTGCTGCCGCCGCTGGCCCGCCTGCTGGATGGGCTGGAGGCCGCCGGCGCCGGGGACCGCTTCGCGCTGTGGTTCGCCTCCGACACGCAGGACCCGGCCGCCGCCCTGGCCGAGGAGACCGCCATGGCGACCTTCGCCCAGGCCCGCGCCGGCCGGCCGATCCCGGTGCTGTACCGCCGGCGGGCGAAAAACACCGGCTTCAAGGCCGGCAATGTCATGGACTGGTGCGACCACCATGCGGCCGGGCTGGCGGCGTTCATCTGCCTCGATGCCGACAGCGCCATGTCGGCCCGCGCCGTGCTGCGCCTGGTGTCCTGCATGGAGGCCGATCCGAAACTCGCCATCCTGCAGCAGTTGATCGTCGGCCGCCCGGCGGTGGCGGCCTTCCCGCGGCTGTTCCAGTTCGGCATGCGCGCGGGCATGCGGTCCTGGGCGACCGGGCAGGGCTGGTGGCAGGGCGACGAAGGCCCCTACTGGGGCCACAATGCGATCATCCGCGTGGCGCCCTTTCGCGCCCATGCGCGGCTGGAAGCCCTGCCGGATGGCAGCCACATCCTGTCGCACGACCAGGTCGAGGCGGTGCGCCTGCATGCCGCCGGCTGGAAAATCCGCTGCCTGCCGGAGGAAGACGGCAGCCAGGAAGGCAGCCCGCCCGCCATGCCCGAATTCCTGGGCCGCGACCAACGCTGGGCTGCGGGCAACATGCAGTATCTTGAACTGCTGCGCCTGCCGGGGCTGACGGCCATGGGCCGGTGGCAGTTGTGGCAGGCGATCCTGCTGTTTTTCGGGGCGCCGCTGTGGTTGCTGCTGCTGCTGGCGGCGGTGGCGAATGTGCTGACGGGCGGTGGTGCCGCGACGCCCGGCGGCGCGCTGTTCGGCGTGATCCTGGCGACCTGGGCCTGCTATTTCGCACCGAAGCTTGCGGGCTACGCGCAGGTCCTGCTGCAACCGGCGCAGGCCGCGCGCTATGGCGGGCGCAAACAATTCGCGGCGGGCGCGCTGGCCGAGATCGGCTTCACCACCCTGTTCGAACCGCCTTCGGTGCTGAACAAGGCGATCTTCCTGCTGCTGCTGCCCTTCGGCCGGCGTGGCGGCTGGGCGCCGCAGAACCGCGCCGACCGAGGCGTCACCTGGGGCGATGCCGCCCGGCTGCTGTGGCCGCATACCGCGCTCGGCGTGATGCTGGCCCTGGCGCTGGGGCCTGCGGTCGTGTGGGCGGCACCGTTCATGGCGGGGCTGTGGCTCGCGATCCCGCTCTGTGTGCTGACGGCCTCACCCGGCATGGCGGCCTGGATGCAGGCGCGGCGCCTATGCGCGGTGCCGGAGGAGGTGGGGCTTTGATCCTTTATGACCTGCCGATTTCTTCATCGGGCGCCAAGGCGCGGATCGCCTTCGCGCTGAAGGGGATCGCCGTCGAAATCCGCCCGCCGCCGGACGGCTACGGCAGCCCGGCCTATCGCGCCATGGTGCCGGCCGGGACCATTCCCGCCCTGGTGGCGCAGGATTTCGTGCTGTCGGAAAGCAGCGCCATCCTGGAATGGATCGAGGAGACCTATCCCACCCCGTCCCTGCTGCCCGGCGACGCGCGGGCGCGGGCAAGAATTCGCCAGATGGCCGCCTTCCACGACACCGGCATCGACCCGCCGTTGCGGGCGCTGTTCCGCGCGCCGCCGCCCGATGCCGCCGCTGCCTCGATCCGGCGCGCGCTGGATCGGCTGGGCGTGCTGGAAACCCTGCTCGACGGACCGTTTGCCTGCGGCCCAATGGTGAGCCTGGCCGATTGCGGCCTGCCCGTGACCCTGCTGATCGCCGACGAGCTTTTGGCCCGCTATGGCGCTGCGACGCCGATGACGCCAAGGCTGCTGCGGGTGCGGCAGGCCTGGGCCGCGCATCCCCTGATCGGGCCGGCGGTGGCGGTGACCAGCCACCAGGCGATGGCCAGCAGCGGCAGGCCCTCCGCGACCTGACGGCCCCAGGATGCGCGGGCCGGGTCGCCCAGGCCGACGAAGGCGAGCGCCGCCGCGCCGAACAGCACGCCCGCGCAGGCCAGGACCGGGGGGGCCGCGCCGGGCAGCACACGGCGGAACAGCACGCGGCAGAAGCCGGCCCCCAGCGCCTCGGCGGCGCGCACATGCGGCGCCTCGCGCAGCGCCATCGCCTGCGCCCGCGCCAGCCGGAACGGCAGCGCCCAGGCGGTGATCCCCAGCACCAGGATCAGCCCCGGCAGCGACGGCCGGATGGAAGCGGCCAGCAACAGCGCCAGCAGCACCCCGGGCACCAGGGCGGCGAGTTCGGCCAGCCGCGTCAGGCCATCATCCAGCCAGCGCCCGCCGAGGCCCGCCGCCAGCCCGAGCGGCAGCCCAAGCCCGAGCGCCAGCCCGGCCCCGCCGGCGCCCGCCAGCAGCGACGTCACCGCCCCCCGCCCGAGCAGCCCGAGCGCATCGCGCCCCAGGTCATCGGTGCCGAGCCAATGCCCCGGCCCCGGCGGTGCCAGCGGCACCCCACCCGCCCCCCCCAGCAACGGCACCACTGCCAAGGGCAGCAGCAGCCAAAGCCCGATCGCGCGGCGGGTCAGCGCCGTATCCGCGGGTCGAGCCAGGCGCAGAGCAGATCGGCCAGCAGCGTCCCCAGCATCACCACCACGATGCCGCACAGCGCCAGTCCCACCACCACCGGGTGATCGCGGTTGGCGGCGGATTGCACCAGCAGACGGCCGAGGCCGGGCAGGGCAAACACCGTCTCGACCAACACCGCGCCGGCCAGCGCCCCGCCGATCCGCCCGCCGGCCAAGGCCGCCAGCGGCAGCAGCGCGGCCGGCGCCGTAGGCCTCAAGCCGCCGGCCGAGCAGGCCGCCGCGGCTGTTCTGCCATTCGACCATCATCAGCACGGTATCGCGCAGCACGGTTTCGCTGATCGCGATGGTACCGGAGAGGGAGTGCAGCACACCGACCCTGATGGGGGCGCCCAGGCCGGCGATGGCGGTGCGGCGTGTGACGGGGGGCAGGCGGGTTGTCATGGACAGGTCGTCTTCTGAACGACGCTGCTCTATCGTCGCGACATAGCGAGGCGCATGCCGAGGCGGTCCCGTGCCGTGCCGTGGACGCTACGCACGGCGCATGCCTGTTTGACGTGCAATGCCAGCCGATATCGCACAGGAAATCACCGATCCACCCTCGGCTTTGCACATGGGCAGAACGTGGCATTGTGCGCGGGTGCTTCCCGCCCGACACCAACGCGCCGACGGCGGCGTTTCCGCGCGCTTCACGGCCGCCGCCCGCGGAGCAGCACCCGCGAGCCTTTACCAGATGGCCCCGCTGCGGCTGCTGCTGCCCGATCCCGAACCCGATGAGGCGACGACGGCGGCGCTGTTGAACATCGGCGGCGGCCTGGCCGGCGGCGACGTGCTGCGCATCGGCATTGGGCTCGACCGGGCGGCGCGGCTGACGGTGGCGACGGCGGCGGCAGAAAAGATCTATCGCAGCCTGGGTCCGCCGACCCGCATCGATGTCGCCCTGGATGTTGGCGCCGGCGCCTGGCTGGAATGGATCCCGCAGGAGACGATCCTGTTCGATGGTGCGGTACTGGCCCGCGCCACGACAATCCGCCTGGCGCCGGACGCGCGCCTGCTGGCGGCGGAAATCCTGGTCTTCGGCCGCGCCGCGCATCGGGAGGTGCTTGGCAGCCTGTCGTTGCGCGACGCCTGGCGGCTGCATAGGGGTGACCGACTGGTCTGGGCCGATAGCCTGCGGATCGACGATGTGGCCGTGCTGGCCGACCGTTTCCGCTTCGGCGGCGCCGGGGCGTTGGCGACCCTGATCAGCGTGGGGCCGGATGTCCGGGGGCTGCTGCGCGAAGCGGGGCTCGCCGCGACGATGGTGGCACCGGGCGTGGTGCTGGCGCGGGCGCTGGGGGGCGCGACCGAGGTCCGCGCCACCGTCGGCGCCGCGATCCGGGCGCTGCGGCCCGCCCTGCTCGGCCAGCCGGCACGCCTGCCGCGGCTGTGGACGAACTGATATGGGGTGTTCCATGATACCATCATGCACCTGACGCCCCGCGAGAAAGACAAGCTGCTGATCGCCATGGCAGCCCAGGTCGCGCGCCGTCGCCTGGACCGCGGCCTGCGCCTGAACCACCCCGAGGCCGTGGCCCTCATCAGCGATTACGTCGTCGAGGGCGCGCGCGATGGCCGCAGCGTCGCCGAGTTGATGCGCGACGGCGGCACCGTGCTGACCGCGGCGCAGGTGATGGAGGGCATCCCGGAGATGATCCACGAAATCCAGGTCGAGGCGACCTTTCCCGACGGCACCAAGCTGGTCACCGTGCACAGGCCGATCCGATGATCCCCGGCGAGATCTTTTGTGTGCCGGGCGATATCGAACTCAATGCCGGGAGCCCGGTGACGGAACTGACGGTGGCGAACACGGGCGACCGGCCGATCCAGGTCGGCAGCCACTATCATTTTACCGAAACCAACGCCGCGCTCGATTTCGACCGCGCCGCGGCGCGCGGCCAGCGCCTGGATATCGCGGCCGGCACCGCCGTGCGCTTCGAACCGGGCCAGACGCGCACCATCCGCCTGATCCCCATCGGTGGCGCGCGCATCATCCACGGCTTTCGTGGGCAGACGGAGGGCGCGCTCTGATGCGGATATCCCGCCACGCCTATGCCGGCATGTACGGTCCGACGACGGGGGACCGCGTGCGGCTGGCGGATACCGACCTGATCATCGAGGTCGAACGCGACCTCACGATCTATGGTGAGGAAGTGAAGTTCGGCGGCGGCAAGGTCATCCGCGACGGCATGGGCCAGTCCCAGCGCAGCCGCGAACAGGGGGCGATGGACACCGTCATCACCAATGCGCTGATCGTCGATGCCGCCGGCATCCTGAAAGCCGATGTGGGCCTCAAGGACGGTCGCATCGCCGCCATCGGCAAGGCGGGCAACCCCGACACGCAACCCGGTGTGACCATCATCATCGGCCCGGGCACCGAGATCATCGCCGGCGAAGGCAAGATCCTGACGGCGGGCGGCATCGATCCGCATATCCACTTCATCTGCCCGCAGCAGATCGAGGAAGCCCTGGTATCGGGTATCACCACCATGTTCGGCGGCGGCACCGGCCCCGCCCATGGCACGCTGGCGACCACCGCGACGCCTGGGCCGTGGCACATGGCGCGGATGCTGCAGGCCGCCGAAGCCTTTCCGATGAACCTGGGCTTCCTCGGCAAGGGCAATGCGGCGCTGCCTGCGGGCCTGGAGGAACAGATCATCGGCGGTGCCTGCGGGCTGAAATTGCATGAGGATTGGGGCACCACGCCCAAGGCCATCGATACCTGCCTGTCCGTCGCCGATGCCTTCGACATCCAGGTCGCGATCCATTCCGACACGCTGAATGAATCGGGCTTTGTCGAGGACACCATCCGCGCCATCGCCGGCCGCACCATCCAGGCGTTTCATACCGAAGGGGCCGGCGGCGGTCATGCGCCCGATATCCTGCGCATCATCGGCTACCCGAACGTGCTGCCGAGCAGCACCAACCCGACCATGCCCTATACCGTCAACACGGCCGACGAGCATCTGGACATGCTGATGGTCTGCCATCACCTCGACCCGCGTATCCCCGAAGACGTCGCCTTCGCCGAATCGCGCATCCGGCGCGAAACCATCGCGGCCGAGGATATCCTGCACGACATGGGCGCGATCAGCATGATGTCGTCCGACAGCCAGGCCATGGGCCGTGTGGGTGAGGTGATCATCCGCACCTGGCAGACCGCGCACAAGATGAAGCAGCAGCGCGGCCGCCTGACGGAGGAGACAGGCGACAACGACAATCTGCGTGTCCGTCGCTACATCGCCAAATACACGATCAACCCGGCACTGGCGCAGGGGGTCGCGGCCCAT
Source organism: Acetobacterales bacterium (assembly GCA_038249305.1). GTDB lineage: Bacteria > Pseudomonadota > Alphaproteobacteria > Acetobacterales > Acetobacteraceae > Humitalea. The sequence goes on along the minus strand of JBBRWI010000029.1, from coordinate 6,971 downwards.
GTCGGCAGCATCGCGATCGGCAAGCTGGCGGATCTGGTGCTGTGGGCGCCGGCCTTCTTCGGGGTGAAACCCGAGATGATCCTGAAATGCGGCACCATCGCGATGGCGCCGATGGGCGATCCCAATGCCTCGATCCCGACGCCGCAGCCTGTCCATTACCGGCCGATGTTCGGCGCGTATGGACGCGCGATGGTGGCCTCCGCTGTGACCTTCACCTCGGCCGCAGCCCTTGCCGCCGGCATCGGCGAACGCGTCGGCCTGGCCCGGCCGCTGCTGGCCGTGCACAACACCCGCGGCGGCCTGGGCAAGAAGGACATGGTGCTGAACAGCGCGATGCCGAAGGTGACGGTCGATCCCGAAACCTATGAGGTTCGTGCGGATGGTGAACTATTGGTCTGCGAACCCGCCTCGGTCCTGCCGATGGCCCAGCGGTATTTCCTGTTCTGATGTTGCGCGCCGATGCCATCTTGCCCGCGGGGTCCTGGACCGGCGCGCGCGACACCATCACGCTGGATTTCGACGACCGCTTCCGGCGCCGCAAGGCTTATGTCGCGGTCGGCGGCCTCGCCTTCCTGCTCGACCTGGCGGAGGCGACGGTGCTGCGCGACGGCGATGCGCTGCGGCTTGAGGACGGCAGCCTGGTCGCCGTGCGCGCCGCGCCCGAACCGTTGATCGAGGTGACGGCCGGGGAAGCCATTGGCCTCGCCCGCCTGGCCTGGCATCTCGGCAATCGCCACCTGCCGGCCGAGATCGACGGCACCCGCATCCTGATCCGCCACGACCACGTCATCGAGACCATGCTGCGCGGCCTCGGCGCGGGGGTGCGCGAGGTCCTGGCCCCCTTCAACCCCGAAGGCGGCGCCTATGGCGAACACAACCGCGCCGAACACCACCCCCATGGCCACGATCATCACCACCACTGAGGCCGATCTTGGCCGCCTGCTGGCCTGGACCTCGCCGGCCTATCCGATCGGGGGCTTCTCCTACAGCCACGGCATCGAGATGGCGGTGGAGCAGGGCGCCCTGCGCAACCGCGCCGATCTGGTCGCCTATATCGAAGCGGTGCTGGCCGATGGTGCGGCCGCGGTCGATGGGCCGTTGCTGGCGGCGGCGCACTGCGCCATCGACGATGCGGCCCTTTTGGATACTGTCGCGACACTCGGGGCGGCCTTTCGCGGCACGGCGGAAACCGCGCTGGAAAGCCTGCAACAGGGTGATTCCTTCGCGCGCATCACACAAAGCGCCTGGCCGCATGACGGCTTTGCCGCTTTCGTCGCGCGGCATCCGGGCAGGCTCGCCCATGCCGTGGTCTTCGGTGCCGCGGCGGCATTTGCGGGGTTGCCGCTGCGGGCCTCGGCCTATGCCTACCTGTCCGGCTTCGTGGCCAATCTGGTCTCGGCCGGCGTGCGGCTGATCCCGCTTGGCCAGACCGACGGACAGATCGCGACGGCCAGGCTGGTCGCCGCCGTCACCCGCGCGACGGATGCGGCACTTGCCACGCCGCTCGACGACATCGGCAGTGCGGCCCCCGTGCTGGACCTGTTTTCGATGGCCCATGAAACCCAATACACAAGGCTCTTCCGCTCATGACAAACGGCCCCTTCCGCGTGGGCGTCGGCGGCCCCGTGGGGTCGGGCAAGACCGCGCTGCTCGACCGGTTGTGCAAGCATCTGCGCGACGATCACGACATCGCGGCCATCACCAACGACATCTACACGCGGGAAGATGCGGAGTTTCTCACGCGTTCCGGCGCGCTGTCGGCCGATCGGATCATGGGGGTGGAGACCGGCGGCTGCCCGCATACGGCCATCCGGGAAGATGCCTCGATCAACCTGGCTGCGGTCGCCGAGATGTCGGCGCGGCATCCCAAGCTTGAAGTCTTGTTCATCGAAAGCGGCGGCGACAACCTGGCCGCAACCTTCAGCCCGGAGCTTGCGGATCTGACGATCTATGTGATCGACGTTTCGGCCGGCGACAAGATCCCGCGCAAGGGCGGGCCCGGCATCACGCGGTCGGACCTGCTGGTGATCAACAAGACCGACCTCGCCCCGCTGGTCGGCGCCGACCTCGGCGTGATGGACCGCGATGCCAGGAAGATGCGCGGCGCGCGCCCGTTCATCTTCACCAACCTGAAGATCAACCAGGGTGTCGCTGAGATCGCGGCCTTCGTGCTGGCCCAGGGGGGCGTTACTCGGCCAGTGCCCGCATGACCTTGATCAGGTCCGATTTTCCTTCGAAGCCGATGCCTGGCAGGTCGGGCATCGTGATGTGCCCGGCCTCGACCTTCACACCGTCCGGAAAGCCGCCATAGGGCTGGAACAGATCCGGGTAGCTTTCATTGCCGCCAAGGCCGAGCCCTGCCGCGATGTTCAACGACATCTGGTGCCCGCCATGCGGGATGCAGCGCGTCGGCGACCAGCCGGCAGCGCGCAGCATGTCCAGGGTGCGTAGATATTCGACCAGCCCATAGGACAGCGCGCAGTCGAATTGCAGCCAATCGCGGTCCGGGCGCATCCCGCCGTGCCGGGTCAGGTTGCGCGCATCCTGCATGGAGAACAGGTTTTCGCCCGTCGCCATCGGGTTCGCATAGTGTTCGGCCAGTGCCGCCTGTAGCGCGTAGTCAAGCGGGTCGCCGGCCTCCTCATACCAGAACAGGTCGTAGGCCATCAGGGCGCGGGCATAGGCGATCGCCGTCGGCAGGTCGAAACGCCCGTTCGCATCGACCGCCAACCGGCACCCAGGCGGCAGCATTTTCAGCACCGCCTCGATCCGCGCCATGTCATCGGCCAGCGGCGCGCCGCCGATCTTCATCTTCACGACGGTGTAGCCGCGGTCGAGGTAGGAGCGCATCTCATCCATCAGCCCGGTCAATCCCTTGCCGGGGTGATAGTAGCCGCCGGCCGCGTAGACGAAGACACGCGGATCGGCCGTGGTGCCATGGCGTTCGGCCAGCATCCGGAACAGCGGCTTGCCGGCGATCTTGGCCGTCGCATCCCACAGCGCCATGTCGATGGTCCCCATGGCGACCGAGCGTTCGCCATGCCCGCCCGGCTTCTCGTTCCTGAACATCGTGTCCCAGACGCGATGCGGATCGATGTTGGCCTCGTCGTCGGTCAGCAGGGCCCGCGGATCGGCTTCCCTGATGCGCGGCAGGAAGCGTTCGCGCATCAGCGCGCCCTGGCCGTAGCGCCCGTTGGAATTGAAGCCATAGCCGACCACCCGCCGCCCGTCGCGCACCGCATCGGTGACGACGGCGACCAGGCTCAAGGTCATCTTGCTGAAGTCGATGTAGGCATTGGCGATGGGCGAGGCGATCGGCTTGGTGACCTCGACCACGTCGAGGATACGGATGGTCATGCGGTGGTGTCTCCGTTCGGGCTGGTCAGGTGTTTCGGCATTGTGCAGAGTTTCTGCCATGGACGCGCCCCTGCCAATCGACCCCTTCGCGATCACGCGCCTCGACCAGTTGGAGGCGCTGTATGCGCAGCCGTCCGATCTGGTGCGGAACAAGGCGACCGACCGGCTGGATGCGGCGAGCCGCCGCTTCATCGCGGCCTCGCCCTTCCTGCTGCTGGGCACCAGCGGCGCGCGCGGGCTGCATGTGACGCCGCGCGGCGATGCGCCCGGCTTTGTCGAGGTGCTGGACGACACGACACTCGCCCTGCCCGACCGGCGCGGCAACAACCGGCTGGATGCGCTGCGCGACCTGCTGGAGGACGATCGCGTGTCGCTGCTCTTTCTGGTGCCTGGCGTCGGCGAGACGCTGCGCGTGCACGGCCGCGCGCGGATCACGACCGATCCCGCGCTCTGCGATCGCCATATCGCGCAGGGCAAGCGCCCCACGACGATGCTGGTCGTGCAGGTGCAGGACCTGTTCATGCAATGCGCCAAGGCGCTTATGCGCTCGGGCCTCTGGGGCGGCACGCCGCGCCCGGCGGCAGTACCGAGCATGGGCGAAATGCTCGCCAGCCAGACCAGGGGCCGGGTGGAGGCCGGAGCGCTGGACGCCGATTACGCCGAGCGCATACGCAACAGCATGTACTGACCGGCCGTCTGCCGATCTTCTGCGCAAGAGCCATCGTCCTGTTTGTGCAAATCAGGCCGGGATGATGGGTAGCCGGTATTCTCCCGTTTGCGCGGGCATGGCTTGCAGCGTGACGTCGATGGTCATCGCCCCGCCCTGGCACTGTGAAAGCACCCGGTCCGGCACCAGCGCAAGTTGCGAACATATCGAATAATCCGATCGCAATTCTTGCTAAGGAATCAAATACTTCTATCCCACGAGATTCATTTAAAGGAATGCATCGTGCCCCAAGTCGCGCCTGGCAAAAGGTTCCAGCAAGCGCGGCAACAGCGGAGGCATCGGCGAGGATGGAGAAACTGGCCGTGGTCAGCACATCTTCGGAACACATCCTGGAAAAATCCCGGATCATGGGTTTGAGGGGGCGTCTGCGGGGGGTCCCGGCCGCAGCCCCGAGTACTGATGCAGCGGATATCTGGCCCGGGTCGGGCGGTCGATTGATACCTGGTTGGTTTGCCGTGTCCGACGGTTACCCGATGGCGTCGATCGTCTCGCCGCGGCCTCGAAATCGGCCGGGACTTCCGCGTCCGGGGGCCTCAGGCGGCGCGATGGGTGCCGATCGTCAATCGCAGGTCGAGCGCACGATCACATCCACCACGCGGAACTCCAGCGGCGGGCCGGTGGCGGGATCGAAGCCGGCGACGTCGTGCTGTGCGCAGGCCAGCACAACCGGTTCCAGCGGCGTCGGCACGGGCAAGCCTGCGGCATCCCAGGCCCGCGCCAATGGGCCGGAGATCAGGGCATGGGCGGGCTGGCTGATGCAGAGCAGGCCGCCATCGGACATTGGGCGCAGAAGCATGGCGCCGATGTCGCCCGCGCCGGGCAGCCGGTCGCAACCTTGGCCGTCGTCGCACCCGCCTTGCGCTGTTGGTCCCATGTCATCATGTTGCGCCGCCAATTGGTTCAGGGGATCAGGACATGCGCCTTGCGGTGCTGAAGGAACGCCGTGCCGGCGAAACGCGCGTGGCCGCGACACCTGAGACGGTGAAGAAGATCATCGCCCTCGGCTGCACGGTCGCGGTCGAGGCGGGCCTCGGCCTGCATGCCGGGCAGCCCGATGCGGCCTATGCCGAGGCCGGGGCGGAGGTATGCGACACCGCCGCCAACACGCTGGCCGGGGCTGGCATCGTGCTCAAGGTCCGCGCGCCGTTGGCGCAGGGCGAGGGGGAGTTGGACGAGCTGTTCCTGATCCCGCGCGGCGCCCTGGTCATCGGCACACTTGGCGCCGACGCCGCGGCGGCGCAGCGCTACGCGATGCTCGGGCTCGATGCCGTATCGATGGAACTGCTGCCGCGCATCACCCGCGCGCAATCGATGGACGTGCTGTCGAGCCAGGCGAACCTTGCCGGCTACCGCGCGGTGATCGAGGGCGCGGTCGCCTACGACAAGGGCTTTCCCATGCTGATGACCGCGGCGGGCACAATCCCGGCCGCGAACGTGCTGATCATGGGGGCGGGCGTTGCCGGCTTGCAGGCGATCGCGACGGCGCGGCGCCTGGGTGGGCGCGTTTCGGCGACCGATGTGCGGCCGGCGGCGAAGGAGGAGATCAAGAGCCTCGGCGCGTCCTTCGTCGGCTACGAGGACGAGGAGATGAAGGCTGCCCAGACCTCAGGCGGCTATGCCAAGGCAATGAGCCCCGAGTATCTGGCCAAGCAGGCCGAAGTCGTCGCGGTCGCGGCGGCCCGCGCCGATGTGATCGTCTGCACGGCCCTGGTGCAGGGCCGGCGCGCGCCGATCCTGATCACCGATGCGATGGTTGCCAGCATGAAGCCGGGTTCCGTCATCGTCGATATCGCTTCCGACGCCGGCGGCAACTGCGCCGCGACCGTGCCTGGCCAGTCGATCACCACGGCCAATGGCGTGAAAGTGCTGGGCTGGAACAACTGGCCGGGCCGCATCGCCGGGGCCGCGTCCAACCTCTATGCGCGCAACCTGCTGACCTTCCTGACCACCTTCTGGGACAAGGAGGCCAAGCGGCCGGCGCTTGCCCCGGACGATGACATCATCAAGGGCAGCCAGATCACGCGCGCCGGCGCCGTGGTGCATCCCAACTTTTTGCCGAAGGAGACCGCGGCATGAACCCGACCGATCTCGCCAACCAGGCGAAGGCCACTGCCGAACAGGCGCTGACCCTGGCCGACCGGGCGCTGGCCGCAGCCCAGGCGATGCAGCCGCTGGCGGAGGCCGCAAACCCGTTTCTGCTGATGCTGACGATTTTCCTGCTTGCCTGCTTCGTCGGCTACTATGTCGTCTGGTCGGTCACGCCGGCGCTGCATTCGCCGCTGATGGGTGTGACCAACGCGATTTCCTCGGTGATCGTGGTGGGTGCGATCCTGGCCGCCGGCATGGCGGAAAGCCCGGTCGCGCGGGTCTTCGGCTTCCTCGGCGTGGTGCTCGCCTCGGTGAACATCTTTGGTGGGTTCATCGTGACGCGACGCATGCTCGCGATGTTCAAGCGGAAGGGCTGAGATCATGGCCGCGATTTCCACGCTCGCGTATCTCGTCGCCTCCGTCCTTTTCATCCTGGCCCTGCGCGGCCTGTCGAACCCCGAGAGCAGCCGCCAGGGCAACCTGTTCGGCATGGTCGGCATGGGCATCGCCGTGGTGGCGACGGTGTTCCAGGGCGGCATCGATTTCGGTGGTTTTGCCTTGATCGTCTCGGGCATCGCGATCGGCGGCAGCATCGGCACGCTGCTGGCGCAGCGCATCCAGATGACCTCGCTGCCGCAGTTGGTCGCCTTCTTCCACAGCCTGGTCGGCATGGCCGCGGTGTTTGTCGCGGCAGCGGCTTTCTACAGCCCCGAATCCTTCGGCATCGGCACGCGGGGTGCCATCAAGGCAGCGTCGCTGGTCGAGATGTCGCTGGGTCTTGCCATCGGTGCGGTGACCT
>JBBRWI010000028.1:0-24702 GCA_038249305.1 Acetobacterales bacterium | reverse complement strand
TCCCGCTTCAGCCGCAGGTAGGACCGTGCCGAGAACGGCAGCATGCCGGCGTAGATCAGGCCGGCGGCGGCCAGCGCCGCCCAGGGTTCGGCCACCAGCAGCGCCACGTAGCCGCCGATTCCCAGCAGCAGCGGCAGCACGATCGCCCGCGGCACCTTGAAGTTCTTGAACGACCAGGTCGGCAGCGTGCTGACCAGCATCGCCCCGACGAGCATGAGGACAATCGCCACGAACACCGGATGGCGCAGGCCCTGGGCCAGGCCCATCATGTCCCAGCCCTCGGCCATCAGGCTGGCGAAGACCGGGAACATCACAAGCCCGGCACCGGCCGGCGCCGGCACGCCCGTGAAGAAGGATTGTGCATAGGCCGGCTTCGGCGCGAGGCCCGGCACCGCCTCCAGCGCCGCGTTGAACCGCGCCAGGCGCAGGGCCATGCAGACGGCGAACAGCAGGCAGGGCACGAAGCCCAGCCCCGGCGTGCCTTGCAGCGTCCAGAGATACAGGATGAAGGCCGGCGCCACACCGAACGACAGGAAATCCGCCAGGCTGTCGAATTCCGCGCCGAACCGGCTGGTGGCCTTCAGCAGGCGGGCCAACCGCCCGTCCAGCCCGTCGATGATGGCCGCCACCACGATCAATGCGGCGGCCCGGTCCCACCGCCCTTCCAGCGCGAAACGCATGGCAACGAGGCCGGCGCATAGCCCGACCAACGTGAGGATGTTTGGAATCAATCGGTTGAAGGACAGCCCGTCGAAGCGCGGCCTGACCCGGCGATGGAAGCGCCTGAAGCGCAGCGGCCCCGGCTTCGCATCGCCGCCTTGCGGGGCCGGCGTCGTCATGACGCCGGGGTTTTCAGGTCGGCGATCACCGTTTCGCCGCCGATCATGGTCTGGCCTTCGCTGACCAGCGGGCGGACGCCGGGCGGGAGATAGACATCCGTCCGGCTGCCGAAGCGGATCAGGCCGAAGCGGGCGCCGGCCTCGGTCACATCGCCTTCGCGTGCGAAACACAAGATGCGGCGCGCAACCAGGCCGGCGATCTGCACCACCGCCATGTCCCGCCCATCCGGCAAGGCTATCGCCACGGCGTTGCGCTCATTGTCGTCGCTGGCCTTGTCCATGTTGGCCGACAGGAACTTGCCGTGACGATAGGCGATGCGGCGGACCGTGCCCTCGACCGGCCAGCGGTTGATGTGCACATCCAGGACCGACAGGAAGATCGCGACGCGCCAACGGGCATCGGGGCCCAGCCCCAATTCGACCGGCGGCACGGCCGGGGCGACCGACACCACCCGGCCATCGGCGGGGGCGATGACCAGGCCGGGTCGTGCGGGCGGCATCCGCTCCGGGTCGCGAAAGAAATACAGGCAGAAGGCGAAGAACAGGACGCCCGGCCAGAACAGCCAGGCGCCGGCTATAGCGCCGCCGATGATCGCAACGGCGGCACCGCCGAGCAGGAAGGGGGTGGCTGCGCGGTGTGGCGGCGCCAACACCATCTGGAGACTTTGCATGAGGGCCATGGTCGCGGTTGATCCTCTGTTCATCCTGTCCGGTCAACCCTGACGTCATGATGCATCGGAAATCGCACGGCGCCACGCCGAAACCTGCACCCGGCCTCCCCTTAGGGCCATTCGAGGTGTTCGAGGACGGCCTCGTGTCGCCCCTAACGCCGGAGCGGCTGCCACGGCTGCGTTTCGCCTGGCGCGGCCAGGATTGTCACGCAGCACTGGCCGACGGGCTGCATCTGGGCGCCGATGTCGGGCGGCTTCGTTCCACCGCCTCCGGTGCCGATCGGGCGGCGGCCTTCGCGGCCTTGCCGGCGTTGCGCGGCGCGCTGCCAGCCGGCTGTCACTTGCGGCTATTGCCGGACCACCGTCTGCGAGTGGAAACGCGGGCAGAGCTGGACGCACCGGCTTCGGCCATCAGCATGGTTGCGGCGATGGTGCGCTTTGCCCTGGCGCTCGACCCCTGGCTTGACGAGATGGCCTTGCACGCGGTGACCGAAACCAGCGGCCGGGCCGTCGTCGCCCGCGCCTGAGGTCCCAGCCTAACCGCCCGGCACGGAGAAAATCTGGCCCGGGAAAATCCGCGAGGGATCGCGGATCTGGTCCCGGTTCGCCTGGTAGATGACGGTGTAGCGAATGCCGCGGCCATAGGTGCTGCGCGCGATGCGCCACAGGTTGGCGCCCGGCTGCACCACCACGCGGCCGTCGGCGAGCCCGCCCTCGGGCAGGCTTTCACGGGCAAACGGCACCTCGATGCGGGAGGCGACCGCCCCGGTGTTGGCCATCTGGTCCAGACGCAGCGTGTGACGGCCGACCGCCGGCACCTCGGCCGGGGTCAGCGTCCAGCGCCCATCCTGGTCGGCCACCGCATCGCCAGCGTGGCGCTGATCGACATAGACGCGCACCGAGGCATCAGGCGGCGCAGTGCCGGCGAAACGGATCGCGCCGGTGCTGTCGTAATCCACGATATCGAGGCCGAGCCGCGCGGGCGCCGGTGTGCGACCGGGCACCGCGGCCTCCGCACCACCTTGCAACAGGCGAGGGCCGCCTGGCGCCGCCGCGGCCGGCAGCAGGGCGATCAGCGGCGCGCGTGCTAGTGGCACGGGATCGCCGCCCGCGGGTTGCGCGGCCTGCGCCACTGTTGCCGATGCGGCATCGGGGATGACGACCAACACGCTGTCCACGCCAGCGACTTCCCGCCCATCGGGCAGGCGCGCGCGCAGCGTCAGTTCGCGTGCCCCGGCCGCCAGCGGTTCAGCCGGCAGGATGACCCATTCGCCACGGGCATCGGCGCGGGTGCGGCCCAGTTCGCGCCCGGCGTCGAGCAGCCGTACATCGGCCCCTGGCGCGGCACGCCCGGCGATGACGGCGGTGCCGCGCGCGCCGACCCGCGCGACGTCGAAGCTCGGCAGGATCACGGCGGCCGCCATCGCGGTCGGTGCCTGGGGTGCCGCCGTGGCGGCTTCCGGCGCAACAGTGCCGGGTGCGATGGTCGCGGGCGCAACAGCCGCGGCGCGGGCGGTGGCCGGTTGAACCTGGGGCGACCCAGGTGCTGCTGCCGACCCAGGTGCGGCCGCCGCTTCGGGGGCCTGCATGACGCGGGGTGGCGTCGCGGCGACCACTGGCGGCGTGGCGAACGGCTCGGGGCTGGGTGGGGCAGGACGGCTCTGCGGCGCCAGCAGGTTCACCTGCGGCATCGGCCCGTCGCCGCCAAGCAGCCAGACGGCGCCAGTCGCCATTGCCGCCACGCCGGCCAAAGCGAATCCAACAAGTTTGCCGCTGCTGCCTCGAACCGTCATAGCCGTGTAACTAGGCCCGCTGGTGCACTCGCCACAAGGGCAGCCTTGGGGGAGGCACGCTGGAATCGCCCGAATCCGCGCGCGGCATGCGCCAGGGGTCGTATCGGGACCGCTGTCGTGTAGGTTGCGAATGTTGTGCAGCAGCGAAGGCGCCAGGGCGGATGACCGACCAGAACGAGAGCGCGGGCATGGCGCGGGTGACGGTGTGGGACCCTTGGGTCAGGGCCACCCACTGGGGCATCGTGGGGCTGCTTTGCCTGTCATGCTGGTCGGCGTGGACCCATCGGATGGACCTGCATGTCACGTCCGGCCTTTGCATGCTGGGGCTGGTGCTGTTTCGGATCGTCTGGGGTGTCATCGGCTCGGAAAGCGCCCGGTTCGTCCGCTTCCTCAAAACACCGATGGCAGCCCTGGCGCACCTCCGACACATTTGGCGCCGTGAACCCGACACCGAACCTGGCCACAATGCCGCGGGGGGCTGGATGGTCGCGGCGATGCTGGCCCTGCTGCTGACCCAGGCCGTGAGCGGGCTGTTCACCGACGATCAGATTTTTACGCGCGGCCCCCTGGCTCGCAGCGTGCCGGGGGCGGTGAGCGACTGGTTCTCATCGCTGCACATCCGCGTCGTCTATGTGATCCTGGCGGCGACCGCGCTGCATGTGCTGGCGATCCTGGTGTACCGCGTCCTGAAGGGACAGGACCTGGTGCGGCCGATGATCACGGGCGTGAAGCGCATGCCGGCCTGGGCGGCGAAACAAGCGCCACGGATCGCCCCGGCCTGGCTCGGCGCGATCGTTTTTGCGGTGTCAGCGGCGGTCGTCGTAGGCTTGGCCCGGCTGGGTTGACGGCGTCGGCCGTCAGCGCGCCCGGAACGGCCGGTGACACGCGCCGCAGGCGCCGCCCAGGGCTTGGAACGCCTGCGCGGACGCGGCCGCATCGCCGGCATTGACCGTGGTCTGCAGCGCCTGCGCTGCGGTCCACGCATTGGCCGACACACGTTCGAAGCCGGCACGATCTGTCCAGATGGCGGGCAAGGCCCGCGTCTCACCCGTCCCGGACCCTGCCGGAAAGCGGGTGTGAAAATCGCTGAAGAAGGTCACGATCTCTTCGACGCGCGGGGCCGTTGAACGGACGTCGCCGCGCGCATCCACGACAAGCTTGATGGCTTCCATGTTCGCTTGCATGCGCTTCAACCCGTCCTTGCGGGCGGCGACGACATCGGCCTGCGCCCAGGCCGTCCCACCGATGGCGGCCACCCCAAAGCCGAGGCCGAGAGCGAGCGTCCAAACTGTTAGCCGTGACGACATGGGCATTTCCTTAGCGGTGACCGGAAAACACCGTTGCACACCCAGTGCCATTCGCCAAAGTGACTTTTGAAGTCGCCATCCCCGCCCTTGCCGCCCCCCCAACCCTTCGCTATAGCCCGCGGGCGTTTGGCAGGCCTCACGGAGTGTAGCTCAGCCTGGTAGAGCACTGTGTTCGGGACGCAGGGGCCGGAGGTTCGAATCCTCTCACTCCGACCAATCCCGCCAAGCGTCTGCAACCCCGCCACGATCTTCGTGGCGGGGTTTTGCTTTTTCGGCATGGCGGCTTCGCTGTCGCCGTCTCGCGGCATGATAGGCGGGGGGCGTGCCCCGCCCTTTTTCGTCCGCGTCGTTTCATTCCGGCTGCGTCGCCGCCCGGCGCGGGTCGCGGACCGCCCAGGCAATCAAGCGCAGCGCCGGCCAGGTCCAGGCGAAGCCGGCGACGCCAAAATACAACAGTTCGACGAACCACGGCAGGTCGCGGACATGGTCACCCAGCGCCACCACGACGGCGACATAGGCGATGAAACCGGCGAGACCGGCAAAGGTGGCGATCAGGGTTCTGGACATGCGGCGCAGATGGCCCGGATCATCCGCCACGCCAAGTCCGCGCCTCGGCAAAACCGGCCAAGGTTGCGTCGGGCGCCCGCCCCGGCCTATGCCATCGCATCCGCGCGGTCAGCGCCCATCGGCCCAAGGCCGCGCAATGACGAGGAGCCCGCATGGCCGAGGCGATGACCCCCGCGATGGACGAGCCCATGGACCTCAAGGCGCATATCCGCGGCATCCCGGATTTTCCCAAGCCGGGCATCCTGTTCTACGACATCTCGACCCTGCTGCGGCATGGCCCGGCCTGGCAGCACGCCGTGGCGCGGCTGTCGAACCTGGTCGCTCCGCATCGGCCGACCCTGCTGGCCGGGATCGAAAGCCGCGGCTTCCTGCTCGCGGCGCCGGTCGCGGCGGCGCTCGGCATCGGCTTCATCATGCTGCGCAAGCCGCGCAAACTGCCGGGGGCCACGATCGGATTATCCTACGCGCTCGAATACGGCACCGATCGGATCGAGATGCAGGCCGATGCCATCACGCCGGGCGATCGGGTCGTTCTTCTCGACGACCTGCTTGCGACGGGTGGCACCATGGCGGCCGGCGTGCGCCTGCTGCGGGACGCTGGGGCGCAGGTGCCGCTCTGTGCCGCCCTGATCGAACTGACTTTCCTGGCCGGGCGGGCACGGCTCGATGCGCCGTTTGAATCGTTGCTCGCCTATGACGACTAGGCGCACAGGCGGCCCTTCCTGATGCCCGGGCGGCGGGCGCTGCTGGCGGGGATCGCCGCGGTGGCAGCCGCGCGCCGGGGCCAGGCCCAGACCGCCGACTCCGCGGTGCTGCTGATCCCCGGCCCCGAGGACGGCCGCTTCGCCGCCATCGCCACCCGGGCTGCGGCGGGGCTGGCGCGCAACATGCCGCACGCAGTCGCGCTGCGGGTCGAAGCCCTGGGCGGCCCCGATGGCGTTACCGCCGCCAATCGCTTCGCCACGACCGATGGACCGGACGGCCGATCGCTGCTGCTGCTGCCGGGTGCGGCCACCCACGCCCGGATCATTGGCGATACCCGGGTGCGCTTCGACCCATCCGGCTGGATTCCACTGGTTGCCCTGGCGCAGCCGGTCTGGCTGGTTGGCCGCGGACCACGCCCGGACGGCGCAGGGCGGCCGGTGCGGGTCGCCATCGGCGCGCCCGACCAGGCCGAAGCGGCCGCCATCTTCGCGCTTGACCTGCTGGGCGTGCCCGCGACGCCGCTCACCGGTCACGGCCCGGAAGCGGCGGAGGAGGCCTTCGGTGCCGACCGTGCCGATGCGCTGCTGCTGCTCGGACCGCGGCCGGCGCTGCGCGCGGCGGCACTCGGCGCCCAACCCTGGTTGCGCTTTGATGCGGTGGCCGAGGCCGCCCCCCCCGCCTTCGCCGATCTGGCCGCCGGGATGCCGGCTTCGGCGCGCGACGCGGGGCTGGCGGGTGCGGCGGCGCTGCGATCGCGCGGGCTAGTGCTGCTGCCGGCCCTGACGCCCGCCGACCAGGCCGCCGCCTGGCGCCGCGCGGCGCAGCGCTTCGCCGAGGAAGACGCGCGCGAGGCGATGGAGGCGGGGCTGCGGCTGCTCGGCCCGGCGGAGGCGGCGACGCTGTTTGCGGCTCTCTGCCCGGCGCCCGATGCCATCGCGACCTGGCGGGACTGGGCGCTGCGGCGGTTCGGCGCGCGGGCTGGCTGAGGCGGCGTCAGACCAGCCTCAACAGCAACCCCAGCCTCCAGATCGGCCCGATCAGCAGATTGCACAGCACGACGCGGGTCAAATGGAAGGCCAGCACCAGCGGCACCGCCAGATCCAGCGCCTTGGCGGTGATCGCCATTTCCGGCATGCCGCCAGGCGCCATCCCCAACACCGCCGCCGTCGGCGGCAGCCCGAAGCCGAGCCCCAGCGGCACAGCCAGCGCCGCCAGGATGATCGACAGGGCGATGGTCGAAAGCACCGATGCGAACAGCAGCCTTCGCGATCCGAGCAGGAAGCGCCGCGTCAGCCGCAACCCCAGCGTCATGCCCATGCCGACCTGCGCCGCATCGACCAGGGACAGCGGCAGCCCGGAGGGCATCAGGCCGAAGGCGCTGAGCGCGATGGTCATGAAGCAGGGCCCCAGCATCCAGGGATTCGCGAAGCCGAGGCGGTTGACCGCCATCGCGACCGCCGTCCCCGCCGCCAGCAGGACCGGCAACCCCCAGGCCGTGACCTCCGGCCGCGGCGCCGAGAACGCCGCATCGGCGGCATGCGGCGCGACGATCGAGATCAGCGGCGGGAACAGCAATACGACGACCACCATCCGCAAGGTCTGCGACAGGGTGACGCTGGGCACATGCGCGCCGGCGCGCTGGGCGAGAACGGCCATGACCACGATGCCACCCGGCACCGCGCAGAAAAAGCCTGTCCGGGCATCGGTCCGGGCCAACCACATGAACAGCCGCGCGACCAGCAGGCCCGAAGCGATGGTCACGATCCCGGCCACCAACAGCGCCGGCAACGCGCCCACCACGGCCACCATCACCGGCCCCGTGAAGGTCTGGCCCAGGCCGAGGCCGAGCAGCACGAGCGACACAGGCCGCGCGGCGGGCGGCGCTTCGGCCGGCAGCCACCAGGTGAGTGCCGCGGTCGCGATCAGCGAGCCGATCATCCAGGGCAGCGGAACGTTTAGCGCGGAGAACAAAAGCCCGCCCGCCGCGGCGACCGTTGTGGTGGCGAGCATCCGCGGCCAGGCGTGCGAAGCAGCGTTTGGGTCAGCCATCGGGGCCTATCGTCCGGCGCCTGCTGCGCCGCGTCAAACCAGAGACGCCACCCTTCAGACGCTGAAGGAAATGCGTTGCCCCAGAAGCCCCGGCATGGCGCCGGTGCCGCCCGACAGCAGGCCGATGATCGGGTTGGCGGCAGGTGCGGCGTTCACCTGGTTGAGATACCGCACAACCAGCCTGTTCATCGCCTTGGGGTCGCTGAACGTCGCCGGGTCCAGCCGGCGGGTCAGGGTCGCCTTCTGCTGGTCGTAGGTCTGCAGGCCAAACTGTTCCGGCAGCCCGAGGCCGCCGCGCACGACCTCGGTCAGGGCCCTGTCGGCGAGGATCTGCGGGATGGTCGTGACGGCGCCGATGGTACGCTTGAAATACAGCGCGGCCCGCATGCCCGGGTTCGCATCGCCCGACGCCTTTTCGAAGCGGTTCACCATCGCGCGGTTGATCAGACTGTCCACCAGGGACGTGCTGCCGAGCGGCTTGGTATCGCGCCCGGCGAAGGCCGCAGCGAGCTGGCTGTAGCGCGGATCGGCCCGGCGATTGGCAAAACTGTTCGGGTCATCCAGCGGCTCGGTCATCACCTTGCGCAGGATCGCCTTCTTGTCGATCTCGCCTTCCAATTGGAAGGCTTCCAGCACGAGGCCGAGGCTGCGGCGGTCGCGCAGCAGATCCTCGACGGTGGCGATGTTGGGCGCGCGTTCGCGCAGCCGGGCAGCGTCGGTGGTATTGGCGCGGAACGTGGAGAAGCGGCTCTGCAGCGTATCGCCGGTGCGTTGGATCACCGCCCAGGCGGCGGGGGCACCAAGACCGTCGAGCATCGCCCGCGCCCCCGATCAGGCCGAGGTGGCGAGGCGGTCGGCGAGCCGCGCGGGCGGCGGCATCGGCCGCTCGACCAGCGCCTGCGCCTCCAGCGCCTCGATCATGTCGCGGTGCAGGGCGATCAGCGGTTCAAGGCAGGCATCGGTGCCGATGCGGGCCATGGCTTCCTTCTGCGCCCAGATGCCGAGCGAGAGGAGATTGCCGCGCAGCGCCTCGGGCAGCGCATTGCCCGGTGACAACAGGCTCGCGATCAGGATGGCCCAAAGGTGATGCGTCTTGTGCAGCGCCGTCGTGCGGGCGTGCGGATCGTCCCGCGCCCCGGCGAGCAGCCCATTGACGAAGCGGAACGCCCGCAGCTCCGTCTCCCGCGGCGTGGCGACTGCGACCTGGGTGGCGGCGTAGCGTCTGGCGGACATGGGCTTTCCTTTTTGGAAGGACCTGTTGCGGGTGGCCGGGGCGGCGTGGCCGCCGCCCCGCCAAGTTTCAGCGGAACAGGCTGAGGAGGCCCTGGCTCTGCTGGTTGGCGATGGACAGCGACTGCACCGCCAGCTGCTGCTTGGTCTGCAGGCTGTTCAGCCGCGCACTTTCCTCGGCCAGGTCCGCGTCGATCAGCGCGCCCATGCCTTCCTTGATCGAGTCGTTCAGCTTGGCGGTGAAGTCCTGCAACCCCTCGACCTGGCGCAAATTGGCGCCGAGGTTGGCAAGGCGCGTGCCCATCAGGTCGATCGCACCCTCGACCGCGGTGATCGCCGCGGTGCCGCCGGGCACGACGCCCGCGGTGGCGCCGGTGACGGTCGTCGCCAGCGCGGTCGCGACGCCGGCCACGACCAATTCGCCCGCACTGTTCAGGCTCGCGCTCAACCCGTTCTGCTGCATCGCGGTGATCAGGTTGGAAACCATGGTCAGCGGCGAGTCGGTGGCAGTGAACTGCACGTCGAACACATCCGTCGTCGCGTTCGGCAGAGCGGTCAGGGCGGCCGAACCGTCGTTGAACTCGAAGATCAGCGTGCGGCCGCCGGAGGTCACGGTCACGCTTTCACCCAATGCCGGGGCAAGCGTCGCGTCGAAGGTCAGCCTGCGCGCGCCGGTCGCCGCGGTCAGGCCGGTCAGGGTCAGGCCAGCAGCCGTGCTGTTGGTGCCGGTGATGGCGGTGCTGGTGCCCTGGATGTCGCGCACGACGTTCAGGTTGGTGCCCGTGACACCCGGCACGCCGCCGACGCCCGCAGTCAGCAGGTTCACGCCGTTGAAGGTGGCGGTGCGGGCGAAGGCGTCGATGTTCGACAACGCGTTGGTGATCTGGGTGTTGATCTGGGCCACGTCCAGGCCCTGCTGCTGGCCCTGCGTCACGGTCTGCTTCAGGCGGCCGAGCTCGTTGCTGATCGAGGTCGCAGCGTCGCGCGCCACGGTCAGCGCCGATTTGCCGAAGGCCAGGCTGTCCTTGACCGCGGAGATCGCGTTCAGGTCGGCGCGCATGTTCTGCGCGATCGCGAAGACCGCCGGATCGTCGTTGGCCTTGTTGACGCGCAGGCCGCTTTCGATGCGGGACTGGGTATTGCCCATGTCCTTGCCGATGGTGGTCAGCGAGCGGATGGCGGCCATCGCGGCGCCGTTGGTGTTGATGGAGGACATGTGCCCTCTCCTCTTTCAGGCTGTTCGCGCCGGAAGACTGGACATCTTGTCCTCCTCCGGCACGAGGGGCACGGATCCTCCCGTAACCCCCATCCCAACCGCGGCGCCTGGCGCCCGACTGGACACACGGCTTATCGGGCCGCGCGGGTGAATCATCGGTTAAGGCGTCGCGGAAATTTCGCGCGCCGATTCGGCCCCGGCGATAAGCGGCAAGGCGCCGACGCCGGCCAGCACCGATGCCTCGTGCTGCATCACGCGCCGGACCAGTTTAAGGGCGGCATACATGTCATCGGTCTCGGCCAGGGTCAGTGCCCGTTCGAGCATGGCCCGCGCCAGCGTCGATGTCGTCGCCGCCTGGAAATCGGCGATCAGCTCCCGCAGTTGTTCCATGGCACCGTCGCGATCCTCGTCCGATCCGACATAGGCGCATTGCAGCGCGAAATAGATCCGGCGCGCCGGCGTATTCGCCGATTCGGGGGACATCACCTGCTTGCCGAACAGGAAGCGGGCGCGGGTCGTCAGCTCGATACGCGTCCGACTGCGGAAGCGCATCGATGCCCCGTTCATCACCATCAAATCATCCTGACGCAGTTCGATCACCAGCGTGGACATGGTTCGGTCTTCCTATCGGTCCTGGTCTTGCGGCCCGTTCGGGCCACAGCACCGCCCCATGCCGCATCCTGCGGCGCTGGCGGCCCGCTTGCGGGCCGCCCCTCGATCCTGGGCGACGGCCAAATGCGGCCAGCGCCCGAACCGATTGGTGACAGCCCGGAAACAGCCGCCACCGGACCCCATGAGTCCTGGTAGCGCTAATAGACGCCCGCGCCGCCTAACCACCGATGAACGACGATGGCATATGGAGGCGCTTGTTGTCTTAACGGAACAGAGCCAGCAAGCCCTGGCTCTGCTCGTTGGCGATGGACAGCGACTGCACCGCCAACTGCTGCTTGGTCTGCAGGCTGTTCAGCCGCGCGCTTTCCTCGGCGAGGTCCGCGTCGATCAGCGCGCCCATGCCTTCCTTGATCGAGTCGTTCAGCTTGGCGGTGAAGTCCTGCAATCCCTCGACCTGGCGCAAATTGGCGCCGAGGTTCGCGAGGCGCGTGCCCATCAGGTCGATCGCACCCTCGACCGCGGTGATTGCCTCGGTACCACCCGGAACAACGCCCGCCGTGGCGCCGGTGACGCTCGTCGTCAGCGCGGTCGCCGCACCGCGGATAATTACCTGCCCCTGCGTGTTAAGCTGGGCATCGACGCCGGCGCCCTGCATGCGGGTGATCATGTTGGAGATCATGGTCAGCGGCGAGTCGGTCGCGACGAACTGCACATCGTAGACCGTCTGGGTCGCGCTCGGCTGCGCCGTCAGGGCCGAAACGCCGTCGCTGAATTCGAACACGTACGTGCGCCCGCCGGAGGTGACGGTCACATTTTCGGCATTGGCCGGCGCCAGCGTGTTGTCGAAGGTCAGCGACCGGGCGCCCGTCGTCGTCGTCAAGGACGCGATGGCGAGCCCTGCCGCGGTGCTGTTGGTGCCGACGATGGAGGTTCGCGTGCCCTGGATATCCCGCGTCACGTCAAGGTTGGTTCCGGTCACACCCGGCACGCCGCCGACACCGGCCGTCAGCAGGTTCACGCCATTGAATGTCGCGGACCGTGCGAAAGCGTCGATGTTCTGCAAGGAATTCGTGATCTGGTTGTTGATCTGGGCCGTATCCAACCCCTGCTGCTGGCCCTGTGTCACCGTCTGCTTCAGTCGCCCGAGTTCGGTGCTGATCGACGTTGCTGCGTCCCGCGCCACGGTCAGCGCCGATTTGCCGAAGGCGAGGCTGTCCTTGACCGCCATCATGGCGTTCAGGTCCGCCCGCATGTTCTGCGCGATGGAGAAGACGGCGGGGTCGTCATTGGCCTTGTTGACGCGCAGGCCGCTTTCGATGCGGGACTGGGTATTGCCCATGTCCTTGCCGATGGTGGTCAGCGAGCGGATGGCGGCCATCGCGGCGCCGTTGGTGTTGATGGAAGACACGGGCTTTCTCCTTTCTAGAGTGTTCGAACCGGGCCTTCGGACATTCTGTCCAGACCCGGTGCGGGCACCGCGGATTCTTCCGCGGCCCCTGATCCCGATCACAGCGACAATCGCCTGACCGGGTTTCCCGCATGATGCGGAGGGGATGATGAACGCGCTGTTTACATTCTTGTTTGTCAGCGCAGGTAGTTCGTGAGCGACAGCTCAGAAATCATCGCCAATGCCTTCCACGACGCCTCAAGCCGCGTGCGTGTGTCCTGCAAGGCGGTGAGCGTCGCGGCGAGATCCACTTCCTCGATGCCGGAAAGCTGGGTCTTGAGTTGCAGCGCGATGTCGGCATGCGCCTCACCGGTCCGCTCCATGCGCTGTTCGGCCGCACCCAGGGCACCCTGTTCCAGCGCGAGCGCGCCGATCACCGAATCGAGGCCGCGCTGCACCGTATCCACCACCGCGAGATAGTCGGCCCGCATCAGCGGGTCTTGCGCCTGTGCGGGAACGATCGCGGCCAGCGTCATCAACCCGCGCAGCAGGTCGCGCGACCAGGCCCCCGCCGTCTCCCCGACCGAGGCGCCGGATGTCGCGTTGCGGGCGGCAAACAGCCCGGTTTCCACCACGACGCCATCGGCGACTGGAACGCCGCGGCGCGGTTCGGTTGCTCCGGCGCCGGTCGTCTGGAACACCGAGAAAGGTGTGACGCCGACCGTATTGTCCTGCGCCGCCGCCAGGGTCGCGGCATTCGCCGCGGCAGCACCGCCTGGCACCAGTGCTGCGATGGCCGCCGCGATCTGCGTCGCCATGCCGGAGGTGAGGATCGCATCCGGATCAGGTACCGGCGGGTTGCGGACATCGCTGCCGCCCAGGATGTATTCGCCGGCATGGGTACCGTTCAACAGCCCCACGACCTCGCTCAAGGCGGCCCGAGCATCGGCGGCGGTCGCGGCGATCCGCGTCGGCTCGCCATCGACCAGCAACAGCGCCATCGAACGGAAATCCCGCGCGATGACGGTCAGCCGCTCCAGCGTGTCCTGGCCGGCCGCGGCGCGGCCAAGCGCACGGTCGATCACCTGGCCATAGGCGTCGCCGCGGCCCAGCGCACCGCGCAGGCTGATCGCGCGTGGCGCCTCGACGCCCAGGTCGCCATAGGCGTCGGCGCGGCGCCCCTCCGAGGATTGCCGCGACAAGGTGGCAACTTGGCGTTCCAACGCCCCGGCGCCTTCGGTCAGTCGCGCCAGCGCGCCCGGGATCATGCCGCCGGCGATGATCATCGCACCGACGCCAGCAGCGTGTCGTACATCGTCTGCACCGCCGACATCACCCGCGCATTGGCGGCAAAGGCTGTCTGCAACGAGACGAGCGTGGCCATCTCCCGGTCCACGTCGACGCCGGACCGGTCAGCGGCGCGGACCTCCAGCAAGGAAAGAAAGGATGTCGCGCTGGCGAGCGACTCGGTTGCGGAAAGCCGATCGGCGCCATGGGCCGAAACCAGGCCCGCCATCTGGTCCTCCAGGGTGCGCGCGCCCGACAGCGTCGAGGACAAGGTCCCATCCGGCCCGAGCCCGGTGTTGGCGAAGCCGGGTTGCGGCACACCCGGTGCCGACTCGGCACCGAAGGCCTGCACGTCCACCCGGGTCAGCAGCGTCGAAAAGGCGGCCGGACCGCCCAACGGGTTCGGCGTGAAGCCGGGCACGGCATGCGTGCCGTCGCGCGCCAGCGCGGGGTTGGCCAGCACCGCGGGATTGACCCGCAGGGTGCCAGCCAGGCCGATCCAGCCACCGGTCGCATACGGCAGGCTGGGATCGGGCACGGCACCCGCGCCATCGACGAACAGCGCCAGGCCCTGCGCATCGAGCCGCGCGGCCAGGTTGGCCGCGGCCACATCAACCTCCGCCTGCTGACGCGGCAGCACGCGATCGCGCAGCGCCACGTGTTCCGCCAGGGTGCCGCCCATCAGCCGGTCGGTGATGTCCACGCCGTTCAACAGCACGCCCGGCAGGGTGCCGCCGGCGCCATGCCAGGTGGCGGGCGCGACCGTCGCCGGCGCCAGGGAGAAGGGCGCGCTGGCCCCGGCGAGCGGCAGCACCGTGCCGCCGCGCGCAATCAGCAGCACGCCGCCATCCGCCTGCCGGATGGCCTTGAGTTCAAGCACTTCGGAAAGCTTGCCGATCGCGGTGTCGCGCGTGTCCTCAAGTGCTGCGGTGGACAGGCCACGCGCCGTCAGCGACTGGATTTGCCGCGTCAGCGCACCCACCTCCGACAAGCCGCTATTGAGCGTGGCGACATCACCGACCATGGCGTCCTGCGCCTGCTGGCGCGCCGTGCCGATCGCATCGCCGACCGCGTTGAAGCGCGCGGCCAGGTCCGTCGCCGCGGCGACGACCGCATTCTGCCGCGGCGCGTCCACCGGATCGGCGCGCAGGGAGATGAAGGCCGCATGCAAGGATGCCGCCAGGTCGCCGACCGAATCCCCGCCGCCACCATCGCCGCCGGGCGTGCCGTGGGCGGCCTCGACCGGGCGCAGGATCGCGTCGCGCACGGCGGCGGCGGCGCGGACAGAGCGTGTCGATTCGATCTGGGTCTGCAGGGCGGCATCGACATCGCGCTGCGCCTGCAGGCCGCGCACGCCGAACGACATGCCTTCGGCATGCATCGCACGGCCTTCGACCGTCTTGCGCGTATAGCCCGCGGTGGCGGCATTGGCGACGTTCTGCGATGCAGCACCCAGCTGGCGATTGACCAGCGCCAGGCCCGATTGCGCGGACGACAGTGCGACGTCAAGGCTCATTGGTCAGTCCTCCAACGCCGGCTCATCGCTTCATGTTCAGTGTGTCTTGCAGCATTTCATCGGATGTGGTCACGATCCGCGTGTTGGCCGTATAGGCGCGCTGGGCGAGGATCAGCTTGCTGAACTCCGACGCGATATCGACGTTCGAACGCTCGATCGAACTGGTTACGAGTTTGCCGGCGCCCGACGAACCGACATCGACGATCCGCGCCTCCCCGCTTTCGGTCGTGCGGGTGAAGGCCTGGCCGTCCTGGCGCTGCAATCGGTCCGGGTCGTTGAAGGCGACGATGGGTACGCGCGCGACGATCCGGTTCTGCCCATTGTCGTAGTTGACCGCGAGGTCGCCATTGTCGCGCAGCGACACCCCGGCGTAGGAACCGAGCGGGACGCCATCCTGCGCCAGGTTGCGCACGCTGTACTCGGTGCCGGCGAACTGCGTCACACCGCGCGATTCACCCCGCGCACCGAGATTGAGCGTCAGCGGCTGCAAGCCCTGGCCGAAATCGGCGGTCAGCGTGACGGTTGCGACATCGCCGATGGCCACCATGGCGCTGCCGGTCATGTTCGTCGCCGCACCAAAGGATTCGATGGTGCCAGCCGCGGCTACGGGCACGCCGCCCGGCCCGAAGTTCACCAGGATGCTGCGCGCCGGGGGCGCGACCTCCCCCGGCATGTTGATGCCGAGTTGCCACTGGGTATTGCCGAGTTTCGTCCAATTCAGCGTCGCCTGCTGCGGGCGGCCGAGCGCATCGTACACCTGGATTTGCCCCGATACCGTTGCATCCGCCAGCTGCGCCGCGGTCGGCAGGGGTGGTGCCGGCGGAAGGTCGGCCGGCAGGTTCGCCGACAGATCGATCGTGCTGGTCGCGACCGGATTGTAGACGAGGTCGCTGATCCGGATCGGCGTCAGCTGGGTGCGGTCGGGCTGGCCGGCCTGATCGACGGTCCAGCCCTGTAGGAAATTGCTCTGCCCGTTGACCAGGTAGCCGTCCTTGTCCATGCGGAAGTCGCCGGCCCGCGTGTAGTACTGCTGCGGATCGAACTGCGCGACACCGCCGACCGTTCCGCGCGACTGCACGACCGCGAAGAAGCCCTGCCCCGCGACCGCCATCGCCAGCGGGTTGTCCGTCTGCTGCACGGTGCCTTGCAGGCTGTTGGTGTAGTCGGGCCGCGCCTCGACCGATCCCGGCATGCTGATGCGACTGGTGGAACGCGTCAGGTAATTTACGAAGTTCGTGTCGATGCGCTTGAAGCCGACCGTCTGGCTGTTCGCCACATTGTCAGACACATGGCCAAGTGCCTTGGCTTGCGCGGTCAGGCCGCTGATGGCTGTGGTCATCGCGCCGAGCAGGGACATGGGTCTGGACTCTCCATCTCGAGGCGGCGGCCGATCGGGATTTCGCCGACCGGCATGCGCCGCCGCGGCCCCGGACATCGGGGACGCTGTGTGATGGCGCGGTGCGAGGCGCGTGCCAGCCCAGCAGGCCCTATAGGCGGGCAGGATTGCCGACCGCCCGGCAAGCCCTGCCGGGCTTCGGCCCAGTCCTGCCGCACGGACCGGCGGCCTGGCTGGCCCGGCGGTTGCGAAGGGGTTCCCCGACGCGGCAGGACTCCCCTGCCCCCCGCCAGGCGGAGCACCATGCAGGCCGAAGCCACCGCACCGACACCGCCGAGCAGCCAGGCCCGGCGCGCATTGCCGACCGCCGCCGCCGACGAAGCCGGCGTGGGCCGCTTCGGTGACGCGCTGAAGGCAGCCCAGGGCCGCAAGGAGACGCGCGCCACAGGCCCAGAGCGCGCCGAAGCTGACGCCACGGAGGCGGAGCCCGAACGGAACCTGGCGGTCGAAGCCCCGCCGCAACAAGGCTCGGGCGGTCAGTCGGCGCTTGAAAAGATCCAGCCGGAACAGCCAGCCGAGGCCCCACCGCCAGCCGGGGAGGCGTCGGCGATCCTGGCGCCGGCGGCTGCATTGACGCCCCTGCCTGAGATGCTGCCGACGGCGATGGCCGAACCGGTCGCCGCAGCGGCCAGCCTTACGCCGCCCGACATCGCGCCGCCGACCCAGCCGGCCACGCCGCCTGCGACCGTCACGACACCCGGGGACGCGACGCCGACCTCAACGCCGACTTCCGCGCCGGGCACCCCGGCAACCCCGACGGCCATCGCATCGGCGCCACCGGGCGCCGTCATGGCGGCGCCACTGGCCGCCCAAGGCATGGCCGACTTGCGAACGCCCGCCGCCGTCCAGCCTACCAGCGGCGACGCCGCACCCGCGGCGCAGGCCGGCCCATCGACGCCTCTGGCCGGCGACATCGCATCCGGGGCACCGACGCTCTCCACGCCCGCGCCGACAGCACCGCCCGTCGATCCTGCGATGATCGGTTCCAGCATCGACCCGCCAGCGCGGCAACCGGCCGAAGCGCCATCTTTGCCGGTCGGGGCGACAGCGGCATCGACGAGGCTGGCCACGCCACCGCCATCGCCGCCGGCCAAGACCCCCCACCCCGATCGACCCGCACTGCCGATGGATCAGTCCCCGGCACCGCCAACACTCGCGGCTGAAGCCAGCCCCGCGCCATCGGCCGCGCCAATCCCGGCGCCCGCCGGCATTGCCGTGCGGGTGACAGATGGCGGCAGTCTGTCGATCGAGGCGACCGAGCCGGGCTTGGATGCCCCAGACGCCAGCCGCGGCACCGTGCCCGGCCCGACAGCGACCGGAATGCCGTCCCCCGCGGAGACTACGGCACAGGCGCCAACCGCGCCCGACACGGCATCGGTCACGGCGGCCCCGACCATGCTCCCGTCGCCGCTCGTCAACACGCCGGCCGTGCGCCCGGTACGGCCACTCCGGCAGACCCCGGCCGGGCAGATCGTGCCCATCGCGATCGCATTGTCGCTGGGCAGTGAGGCGCGGGGTTCCATCACGGTCAGCCTCGATCCGATCGAACTCGGCAGGGTCGATGTTCGGGTGGAGCGGATGGGCGACCTCGCGACCGTTCAGGTCATCGCCGAACGGCCCGAGACGCTGCTGCTGCTGCAACGCGACCAGGCCACGCTCGACCGGGCGCTCGCCGATGCCGGGATCGGCGAGGGAGGCCGCAGCCTGGCCTTCTCGCTCGGTGGCGAAGGCCGGGGCGCCCAGGCGGGCACGCAGGGACGCGCGCGCCGCCCCACGGCCGCCATGCAGGGCATCACCGAAAGTCCCGCCCATGCGGCGGATCAACGTGGGGCCGGCCGCCCCCGCGCCTTGCTCGACATCGCCGTCTGACCTTTCCGCAGGAGCCAGCAATGAACACCGCCATCAGCCCCGTCACCAACACGGCTGCCGCCGCCACGACACCGGCGGCGCAGGCCGCCCCCAACACACGCCTGTTCGGCGACTTCAGCACCTTCCTGACGATGCTGACGACCCAGTTGAAGAACCAGGACCCTTCGTCGCCGCTCGACACCAACCAGATGACGCAGCAACTGGTGCAGTTCGCCTCGGTCGAACAGCAGATCGGCATGAACCAGACGCTGGGCAGCCTGGTGTCGTTGCAGCAGACGGCGCAATTGACCGCGGCCGGGCCGATGATCGGCCAGCGGGTGGAAATCAATGGCGACCGGATGCCGCTGCAAAGTGGGACCGGCACATTGCGCCTGCCCGCCGCCGGGGCCGCGACCCAGGCGCGGGTGCAGGTCAAGGACGCCGCTTCGGGCCGCGCGCTATTCGAGGCGCAGGTGCCGCTGGGCGCGCAGCCGCGCGAATGGACCTGGAACGGCCAGGACCAGAACGGCCGCCAACTGGCTGACGGGGCCTATCAGGTAACAGTGAGCGGCCTTGGCGCGAATGGCGATGCGGTGCCGTTGACGGCCGCGATCATCGGCACCGCGACCGCGGCCGAACGCCAGGGCAACGATCTGAAACTGACGCTTGGTGCCGTCAGCGTCGGCTTCGACCAGGTGCGCGCCGTGCGCGGCCGCTGATCCGGCGCCCCATCGCCTCACCCGCACAAAGCGCCCGGCGGTTAACCCGTTGGCAAGCCGCAACCGGCATTATTTGCCGGCGGCGTCTTCAGCGCGCCCGATCGGGAGCATCTGCATGGACCTGGGTCCAGTGGAAGGTGGCGCAGAAGGCGCCGTGTTGTCCGCCGCCAGGATCGGCCGGATCACAGCGGTGTTGCCATGACAGGGCTGTTGGCGCAGTTGCGCGGTCTGGGCGCGCTGCGCCTCGGCGCCATGGCGATGGTCGGCCTGGGTGTGCTGGGGCTCGTCGTGTGGTTCGCCCTGCGTGCCGGCCAGCCGCCGATGGCGTTGCTTTACGCCGACCTCGATGCGCGCGACGCAGGCCAAGTCGTGGCGGCGCTGGAGCGCCAGCGCGTCCCCTATCGCCTGGCCGCGGGCG
Source organism: Acetobacterales bacterium (assembly GCA_038249305.1). Classification (GTDB taxonomy): domain Bacteria; phylum Pseudomonadota; class Alphaproteobacteria; order Acetobacterales; family Acetobacteraceae; genus Humitalea. The sequence goes on along the minus strand of JBBRWI010000028.1, from coordinate 5,142 downwards.
GCAGCCAGGTCTGGGCGCCGGAGGAACAGGTCGCCCGGCTGCGTCTGACCTTGGCGCGCGAAGGCCTGCCGGCCGGCGGCAGCGTCGGCTATGAAATCTTCGACCGCGGCGAAAGCCTGACCACCACCCCATTCCAGCAGGATGTGAACCGGCTGCGCGCGCTGGAGGGGGAACTTGCGCGCACCATTCGGGGCCTGGCCGGCGTCCGCACCGCGCGTGTGCATCTGGTGCTGCCGCGCCGCGAACCGTTTTCCCGCGAACGCGGCGAAGCGCAGGCCAGCGTCGTCCTGACCATGCAAGGCGCGCAGCGGCTCGACCGGGAGGGGGTGCAGGCGGTGCTGCACCTGGTTTCGATGGCGGTGCCGGGGCTTCGCCCACAAAGCGTCTCCATCGTCGATAGCCGCGGCGAACTTCTCGCCCGCGGCGGCCAGGCGCTGACCGGCCCCGCCGGGGCGGCGAACCAGGAGGAGGTGCGCCGCGCCCTCGAACTGCGCCTCGCGCGCGCCGTGGAGGAAATGCTGGAACGCAGCCTGGGGCCGGGCCGCGTGCGGGCGGAAGTCTCGGCCGAGATGGATTTCGACCGCAGCCAGACGGTCGAGGAACGCTTCGATCCGGAAAACCAGGTGCCGCGCAGCGTGCAAAGCGTGACGGAACAGAACCGCAGCGGTGAAAGCGGTGCCGTCTCGGTCGCCGGGCAACTGCCGGCGGCCGAGGCACCGCCCGGCGGCACGCAGTCGCAGGAAAGCCGATCGGAGGAAACCACGAACTACGAAATCGGCCGCGTCACGCGCAACATCCAGCGCGAACACCCGGTGGTGCGCCGGCTGTCGGTTGCCGTGCTGGTCGATGGCGTGTGGGAACCGCAGCCGGGGGGGGTGGCGACCTTTCGCGAACGCAACGCCGAGGAACTGCAACGCCTCTCGTCGTTGGTGCGCAGCGCGGTCGGCTTCGATGAGCGGCGCGGCGACCGGACCGAGGTGGTGTCGCTGCGCTTCGCCGAACCGCCCGGCGCGGGCGCCGCGGACCCTGCAGGGTTCCTTGGCGTCGCCCTCCCCCCGGCGGCCATGGCGCGGCTTATCGAAAGTGCGGTGTTCGCCGTGATCGCCCTGCTTGCGCTGATGCTGGTCGCTCGCCCGGTCATGGGCGGGCTGAAGGCCAGCCTGGCAGCCCGCGCGGCATTGGCCGCCCCTGGGGCGGGCGGCGTGGCCGGCGCCGGTGGTGCGCTGGCCGGGCCCGATGGGCTGACTGCGCTGCCCGGCACGGACGCATCGGGCCGTACGCAGGCAGACGACGACGCGATGGTGAGCGTGGCAAATGTCGCGGGCCAGATGCGCGCCTCCTCCCTCGCACGGATGGCCCGCCTGCTCGAAGCCCATCCGGATGAAGCGCTGGGCGTCATCCGAACCTGGTTGCAAGCGGAGCAGACCACATGAACAGCACGCGACTGAGCGGCCCACAGAAGGCCGCGGCCCTGATCCTGGCCCTCGGCGACGAGCATTCGACGATGCTGCTGTCCCGCCTTCACGAGGACGAGATCCGCGACCTTTCCTCCGCCATGTCGAGCCTCGGCAACGTCGAGGCCGGAACGGTGGAAAGCCTGTGCCAGGAGTTCGCGGAGCGGCTGGGCGCGGCCGGTTCATTGGTCGGTTCGTTCGACACGACCGAGCGTATGCTGATGCGGTCCCTGCCGAAGGATCGCGTGAACCAGATCATGGAGGAAATCCGCGGTCCGGCCGGGCGCACGATGTGGGAGAAGCTGGGCAACGTCAGCGAAGCGGTGCTCGCGAACTACCTGAAGAACGAATACCCGCAGACCGTCGCCGTGGTGCTGTCGAAGGTCAAGCCGGACCACGCCGCCCGCGTGCTCGCGCTGCTGCCGGAATCCTTTGCGATGGAGGTCGTCATGCGGATGCTGCGCATGGAAAACGTCCAGAAGGAGGCGTTGGAAGGCGTCGAGCGCACCTTGAAGATGGAGTTCATGTCCAACCTCGCACGCAGCAGCCGGCGTGATTCGCATGAGGTGATGGCGGAAATCTTCAACAACCTCGATCGTCAGGCGGAAACGCGGATCATGGGCGCGCTGGAGGAACGCAACCGCGATTCCGCCGACCGCATCCGTGGCCTGATGTTCACCTTCGACGATCTCCAGCGGCTGGATCCAGCAGGCATCCAGGTCCTGCTGCGCGCGGTCGAGAAGGAGCGGCTGATCGTCGCGCTCAAGGGCGCGAACCAGGAACTGCGCGACCTGTTCCTGAAGAACATGAGCGAACGTGCCGGCAAGATGCTGCGCGACGACATCGCGGCCCTCGGCCCGGTTCGGCTGAAGGACGTGGATGAGGCGCAGGCGGCGATTGTCGTCGCGGCCAAGGACCTGGCCGCACAGGGGCAGATCAAACTGTCCGAAGGCCGCGACGAGATGGTGAACTGAGATGGACGGATTTGCCCCCATCACGCTCGGCAGCGCCCGGCCCATGGGACCCGCCAGGGCCGGTCACCGGCTCAGCATGCCGCTGCCAGACCTCCGCCTGCCGGTCCCGGTGCCCGTCGCGACCGACGACGCTGATGCCTTCGACCTCGATGCCCTGTTGGAGGAGGTGCGGACCGCAGCGCGTGAGTTCGGTTTTTCCGCTGGCCACGCGGCCGGACTTGCCGCCGCGCGGGAGGAGGTGGCCGCACAAATGGCAAACACCATGGCCAACGTGCAGGCTGGGCTGGCCGGCGTCGCGGCGGAGATGGCGGCTCAGGTCGAAGCAGATGCCACGGCGATCGCCCGGCTGCTCGCGCGGGCGCTGGACGCCGCCCTGCCGCATGCGGCCGCACGCGATGCCGCGGGGCAGGCCGCGCGCGCCGCCGCCGCGATGGTGACGCTGCTGTCGCCGGGCCGTGTCCCCCGCTGCCTGGTGGCGCCCACGCTGACCGACCAGGTCACGGATCTGCTCATGGCAGCCGGCATCGGATTGTGCGTCGAGGGAGACGCCACCCTGCCCCCCGGCGATGCGCGGCTGGTTTGGGATGGCGGCGCGCTGCAAAGCAGCCTCGCGCAGCGACGCGCTGCCATCGACGAGGTTCTGATCGCCTTCGGGCTGACCGATAAGGAGGAAAACGCAGCATGAGCGGCACCGATGGCTTCCAACCAGTGGACAGCGCGGCGGAAGCCCAGCGCGGCCAACCCGCCCTGAACCGCGACCTGGAGGCGGTCTACGACATCCCTGTCCAGGTCAGCGCGGTCCTCGGGCGCGCGACCATGCAGGTCAGCCAGTTGTTGAAACTCGGCCGCGGCGCTGTCGTGGAACTCGACCGCAAACTGGGCGAGGCGGTGGACATCTACGTCAACAACCGCCTCATCGCGCGCGGTGAGGTGGTGATGGTCGAGGACAACCGTCTTGGCGTGACGATGACCGAAATCGTCAAGTCGGATCGTGGCCTGTGACGCGTCTGCTGATCATCGGCGGGCTGGAGGCCGAGCTTGGCATCGCCGCCCGCATCGCCACCGCCCGCGGCGCCCGGTTGCGCCATGCGCAGGGCGTCACCGCCGGCCTCACCATCATGCGGGCCGAAGGCGCCGACCTGATCCTCTGCGACCTGCGGCACGACGTGCCGTGGCTGGTGCGGTCGCTGGCCGCCGAACGCATCGCCTGCCCGGTGGTGTGCTGCGGTACGGATGACGATGCCGACGCGGCTGTCGCGGCCATCGCTGCCGGCGCCAAGGAATTCCTGCCTCTGCCGCCGGATGCGGACCTGATCGCGGCGATGCTGGCCGCCGCGGCCGGCGAGAGCGACGCGCCGATCCACGCCGATCCGCTGATGATCGCCCTGCTCGCCAAGGCCGCGACGGTTGCCCGGGCCGAGGCCTCCATCCTTATCGGCGGCGAAAGCGGCACCGGCAAGGAAGTGCTGGCCCGCTACATCCACACCCACAGCAAGCGCGCCCGCGGCCCCTTCGTCGCGCTGAACTGCGCGGCACTGCCCGAGGCCCTCCTGGAAAGCGAATTGTTCGGCCATGAAAAGGGCGCCTTCACCGGCGCGGTCGCGGCCCGGCGCGGCAAGTTCGAACAGGCCGAGAACGGCACCCTGCTGCTGGATGAGATCGGCGAGATGGACGGGCGGCTGCAAGCCAAGCTGCTGCGCGCGATTCAGGAACGCGAGGTCGACCGCCTGGGCGGCCAGGCGCCGGTGAAGATCGACGTCCGCATCCTGTGCGCATCGCACCGCAACCTCGCAGCCGAAGTCGCGGCCGGCCGGTTCCGCGAAGACCTGTTCTTTCGCCTGAACGTCATCACCCTGCGCATCCCGGCACTGCGCGAACGCCAGGGCGACATCCTCCCGCTCGCCGAGCACTTCGCCATCCGCTACGCCGATGCCAACGGCCTGCCACGGCGCCCCTTCGCGCCCCAGGTGCGTGCGGCCCTGTTGACGCACCCATGGCCGGGCAATGTACGGGAGTTGGAGAACGCTGTGCATCGCGCCGTGCTGCTGGCCGAGGATGATGAAATTGGCACCGATGCCATCGAACTCATGGCCGCCATCGCACCTCCGGCCACCATGGGCGCGGGCGCCGTGGCGGCACCGCATGCGGCCACCCTGCCGCCGGTCACGGCGTTGATCGGCCGCACGGTCGAGGCGGTGGAGCGGGAGTTGATCCTCGAAACCCTTGGCCATTGCCTCGGCAACCGGACGCGGGCTGCGGAAATCCTCGGCATCTCGATCCGCACGCTGCGCAACAAGCTGCACGAATATCGCGCCGCCGGCATGACGGTGCCGCCGGTGCCGGGCCAGGGTCCCTTCGCCCCGCTGCCGGCGGGGGCCTGATCCCGCATGGCCGCGATTACGATGCCCGCATGGCTGAAGCGCGTGATCCCCGGCAGCGATGTGGCGCTGGCGCTGGGCGTGATCGGTCTTGTGGTCATGCTCGTGCTGCCGCTGCCGGGGGTCGTGCTGGATGCCGGGCTGGCGATGTCCTTCACACTGTCGGTACTGGTGCTGATGGTGGCGCTGTTCCTCAAGCGCCCGCTTGACTTCACCTCTTTCCCCACGATCCTGCTGTTGTCCACGCTGCTGCGCCTGGCGCTCAACGTCGCGACCACGCGCGCGATCCTGACCCAGGGGCATGAGGGCCCGACGGCGGCAGGCCACGTCGTCGCC
>JBBRWI010000027.1:0-25318 GCA_038249305.1 Acetobacterales bacterium | reverse complement strand
GGCAGCGACGGCAGCCTGGTGTCGCTGGCCGATATCATGCCGGACGAAATCGTGGCGCTGGATGCCGCCGTACGCGCGAATGACCTGGCCACCGCCCGCACGCTGCATGAACGCCTAGAACCCCTGGCCGAGGCGATCTATGGCGCGCCCCCGGGTGGTCGCGCGACCGCGCGGATCAAATGGTGCCTGCGCGAATTGGGCATCATCCCCGATGCAACGGTCCGCCCGCCGCAGCCGCCGGTCGATGCAGCCGATGCCGCAGCCCTGCGCGCGGCGCTTACGGCGTCAGGACGATAGGCCGCGCCGTCAGTTTTTTGCCCGCCGCCCGCGCCAGGGAGGCGAGCAGCCACGACACCAGGAAATACATCACCAGTGCGGTGCCATAGGTCAGGATCGCCGAGAACCCGCGCTGGGTCAGCATTTTCGCGGCGAACGTCAATTCGATGAAGCCGATCTGGGAGACCAGCGACGTCTCCTTCACCATGCTCAGCACATGCACGATCGACGGCGGCAGGATCACCCGCCAGGACTGCGGTAGCACGATGCGGAACAGGGCGGCCAGCGGCCGCAGGTTCATCGTCAGCGCCGCTTCCCATTGCTGCGGCCGCACGCTGTCCAGCCCCGCACGGATGTTCTCCGCCGCCAGCGCGCTCATTCGGATCGCGACCGAGGCGACCGCGACCGCCCAGAGCGGCGCCTCCATTCGCAGCGCCTGCGTGGAGAAGAACACCAGCAGCAGCAGCACCAGGAATGGGATGCGGCGAAACGCCTCGACCCACAGGATCGCCACGGCGCGCACCGCAGCGACAGGCATCACCTGTGGCAGGCGCAGCACCGCCAGCACGAAGCCCATCGCATAGCCGAGGCCACATCCGAGCACCGAGGCGATCAGCGTGTTCAGCACCGCCTGGCCGAGAAAGAGCATGTTCCAATAGGTGAAGAAACGCGGCGCCTCGGCCGCCACGATCTGCCAGGCCGACATCAGAACACCCGCGCGCGGATGCGGAACAGCCAGCGCCCGACGCCCCACAGCAGGAAGGAGGCGATGATCGTCAGCAGGATGTAGATGCCGGCGGTGATCGAGAAGATCTCGACCGACCGGAAGGAGATCGCATTGGCGTTCAGCGCCCGCGCCGTCAGTTCCTCGACGCCAAAGATCGCCGCCATCGAGGTGCCCAGCGTCATGATGATGTAGTGGTTGGACAGCGAGGGATACAGCGTCCGCACGACATGCGGCGCGATGACGTGCCAGATGGTTTGCACGCGGGAAAACCCCAGCGTCTCGGCGGCATCCAGTTCGGCACCGGGCACGCTGTCGAAGCCGGCGCGTTCGATCTCGGTCAGGTAGGCGCCGGCATTCAGGGTCATGCCGATCAGCACCGCGGCGATCGGCGGCAGGATGATGCCGAATTCGGGCAGGGCGAAGAACAGGAAGAAGATCTGCACCAACTGCGGCGTATAGGTGAAGAACCGCACATAGGCGATCACCGGCCATCGCGCCCAGGGGCCCGCGTAGGTCAGCACCGCCGCCCCCGCCAGCCCGATCAGCAAGCCCCCGGCAAAGGCCAGGGCCGCGATCCACAGCGACAGCCCGGCGCCCCAGAGGAAATCGGGCAGGTAGTGCAGGACCTGCCCGTATTGCAGAACCATGTCAGCAGATCAGGTTCGGATCATCGGGGTCAGAACATCGGGTTGAACGGGATCGGCGTCCGCATCGGCGACCCCAGCCACTTCTCCCAGGTCGTGTTCACGAACCCGCTGCGGTGCATCTCGAACAGCACCACGTTCAGCACATCGCGCAGGGTCGCATTGCCCTTCTGCACGCCGATGCCGACCCAGGTGGAGGCAATCACCTCGTCCAATATCTTCCACGGCACACCCGCGACATTCCGCATCGGCACGACGACGCTTTCGAAGACATCGACCATCGCATCGGCGCGGCCCTGCTGGATGGCGCGGAAGGTGTCGGGGTAGTTGTCCAGCAAGGTCACCGTGGCGCGCGGCGCGTTGGCCGTGATCCAGGGAATGCCGACGGTGCCGCGCACCTGCACCAGGCGCACCGCGGGATCGTTCAGATCGGCCAGCCGCGCGATGGGCCTGGCGGTCCCCGTCTCCTTGGTCAGCACGATCACCGACTGGGTGTGCAGCGGTTGCGTGTAGTCGATCACCAGCGCGCGTTCGACCGTGCGGGTGATCGCGCCGAGCACGATGTCGATGCGGTCGGCCTGCAGGAAGGGAATGCGGTCGGGGCTGCCGACCTGCACGATCTCCAGTTCGACATTCATCCGCCGGGCGATCTCGCGCGCGATGTCGGCATCGAAGCCGTCGATCTGGTTGCGCTCGTTGAAGGTGCCGAAGGGCACCAGCGTCGGGTTGATCCCCGCCCGCAAGCGCCGCGTGGACAGCACCTGGTCCAGCGGCCGCGCCATCGCGCCCGGGATCAGCCCCCCCATGGCGGCGGCCAGGGCGAGCAAGGAACGGCGGTCGGTCATGCGGGGTCTCCAGCGGAATGCTGCGCAAACGCTAGAAGCAAGCCTATCCGCACCGCAAGGCCCGTTCAGGCCGTTTTCACCCGCTGCGGCGCGCGGGACGACAGATTATGGGCAGCGGCAATCGCCCCCAGCGCCTCCAGCAGCATCGGCCGCAGCGCGGGTGCCACCGGGGCGAGCAGTTCCGCCTGCACCCGTTCAACCGCCGGTTCCACCGCGCTTAGCAAGGCGGCGCCCTGGGGCGTGACCCGCAGCAGCCGGACGCGGCGGTCGGCGGGGTCGGGGCTGCGATGCAGCAGCCCGCGCGCCTCCAGCGCCGCACCCAGCCGCGCGGCGTTGGAGCGGTCGAGCCCGATCAACCCCGCCATGCCGATCTGGTCGATGCCGGGCCTGGCCTCGGCGGCGCGCAGCACGGCGTATTGCATGGGCGTCAGGTCGAAGGGCGCGCAATGTTCCAGGAACAGCCCCACCGCCACCTGCTGGCAGCGGCGGATCAGGTGGCCCGGCCGTTCGTGGACCAGCGGGATCACGCCCGGTTGCGTCACTCGGCGGCGAGCGATTGCACCGGCGCGCCCCAGCCATACTGCCGGTCCAGCCCCAGCGCCTGCACGATGGCGAGGCCCCGGGCCAGGTGGTCCGGCTTCAGCGCCGTCAGCGGCCGCCGCAGGTCGCCGGCCGGCAGGCCCAAAGCCTTCATCAGCGACTTCACCGCCACCGGGTTGATCGCCGAATAGGTGAAGTGCAGCAGCGGCAGCAGGCGCAGATAGGTCTCGCGGAACACCACGCTCTGTGCCGGGTCGCGCCACGGCGTGGACAGCAGCGCCATGCCCGCGGGGTCGAGGTTGCCCGTCATGTTGGCGGTGCCATGGCCGCCGAGGCTCATGGTCGGCACCACCAGTCCAAGATTGGGACTGTCGCAGCACATCACCGCGCCATCCGGGGCGGCGGCCAGCACTTGCGCGACCTGGCCGACGCGGGTCGTGCTCTCCTTCAGCACGACGATGTTCGGGTGCTTCATCAGCCGCAGCAGATGATCCCAATGCAGATCCGACTTCACGCGCGGCGGATTGTTGTAGAGGCCGAGCGGCAGGTCGGTCGCATCCGCGCATTCGGCGAAGTACGCCTCGATGTCCTCCTCGGGCGCGCAGATATAGGCAGGCGCCGCCAGGATCGCGCCATCGGCGCCATTGGCGCGGGCGTGGCGCAGATAGGCGATGGTCGCATCGGTGGATGATCCCGTGCAGCCGTAGAAGACCTTCATCCGGCCGTCCTTCATCGCCGCCGTCTTCTGCACGACCTCCCGCCGCTCCTCCGGCGACAGCATCGACACCTCGCCGGTCGAACCCATGATCAGCACGGCGGAGGTGCCGTGCTTCGCGTGCCAGTCCAGCAGCGTGCGGAAGGCGCCGTAATCGACGGCCCCATCGGCGTTGAACGGGGTGATGAGGGCGACGAAGGACCCCTCGATGCGCATTTTGGTCATGGCCATGGCTCCAACGGTCGGGTCAATCTGCGGGTGAAGGCGGCCTGGATCAAGCGGGGCGTTGACTTTGGCCGCAGCCCCGTCGCAGCGTGCCGCCTTACGGACGAAGGCTTCGCATGGACGGCGCTTACCCCGTCGCTTCGCATATCGGCGCGGTTCTGGTCAGCGAGCCTGTCGGCGCGCGCTACCACCGCATCCTGATCGACGCGCCCGCCCTGTCCGCCGCGGTGCGGCCCGGCCAGTTCTGCCACCTGCTTTGCCCCGGCGTTTACCTGCGCCGGCCGATGAGCGTCTGGCGGGCGGGGCCTGGCGAAAGCCTGGGCTTCCTGTTCCGCGTGGCGGGGCCGGGGACCGCCGCCCTGGCCGGCCTTCGCGCCGGCGACACGTTGGATGCGATGGGGCCGGTCGGGCGGCCCTTCAGCCTCGACCCCGGCTGGCGGCGCATCCTGATCCTCGCGCGCGGCGTCGGCCTCGCCACCCTGTCCTTGCTGGCGCTGCGGGCGGCGGCGCGCGGCATCGGCGTGACCGCCGTGCTCTCGGCCCGCGAACCCGCCGACCTGATGCTGGCGGCCTTTGCCAGTGATGCGCCGATGCAGGTCCATGCCGTCTTCGACAGCGATGGCAGCAGCGCGCCCGCCGCCGTGGGCGCGCTGCTGGCGGCGGAGATCGCCCGCGCCCGGCCGGATGCGGTCTTCACCTGCGGCTCCGACCGCCTGCTGCGCCTGCTGCAAGGCATCGCCGCGCGCGAAAACATCCCCGGCGAGGCCGCGATCGAGCAGCGCATGGGCTGTGCCCTCGGCCTATGCTTCTCCTGCGTGCGCCGCATCGCCACCGCCGACGGGCCGCGCGACCTGCGGGTCTGCCGCGAAGGCCCGGTCTTCGACCTGCATTCGGTGGAGGCATGGTAGACCTGTCCGTCCGCATCGGCGGGTTGCGGCTTGCGAGCCCGGTCATGCCCGCCTCCGGCACCTTTGGCCCCGAACTGGCAGAGGTCTTCGACCTCGACCTGCTGGGCGCGCTGGTCACCAAATCCGTCACCCCCGACCCGCGCCGCGGCAACCCGACCCCGCGCGTGGCGGAAACCGGGCAGGGGCTGCTGAACAGCATCGGCATCCCGGGCAAGGGCATCGCGGCCTGGCTCGCCCATGACCTGCCGGCGTGGCAGCGGTTTGCGGCCCCGCTGGTGGTCAGCCTTTCCGCCCCGTCTGCCGCCGCCTTCGCCGCCGCTGCCCGCGCCCTGTCCGTGCCGGGGGTCGCCGCGATCGAGGCCAATATCTCCTGCCCGAACCTGGAGGAGGACGGCCGGGCCTTCGCCGCCGAGCCCGGCCCCGCCGCCGCCGCCATCGCAGCGATCCGGGCCGCGACCGCGCTGCCGGTCTGGGCAAAACTCTCGCCCAATACTGGTGACATCGCCGCCGTGGCGCGGGCCTGCGAGGATGCGGGTGCCGATGCGCTGGTCGTGGCCAATACCATCCTCGGGCTGGCCATCGACCTCGACACCATGGCGCCCGCCCTCGGCGCCGGGATGGGGGGCTATTCGGGACCGGGCTTCAAGCCGATCGCGCTGCGCCTCGTCTGGCAATGCGCCCATGCCGTGCGCATCCCGGTGATCGGCTGCGGCGGGATCACCACCGGCAACGACGCGGTGGAATTCATGCTGGCGGGGGCGGCCGCCGTGCAGGTCGGCACGGCGACATTCATCCAGCCCGCGGCGATGCTGCGGGTGACCGAGGGCATCGCCGCCTTCTGCGCCGGGCGCGGCTTTGCCCGCGTCGCCGAGCTGACCGGCCGTGCCTGGTCCGGCGCCCGGCCACTCGCTGCCGAATGAACGCGATCCCCCCGCGCAACGACGAAGCGGTCCTGGCGGCGCTGCTGCTCGATGCCTTTGCCGATGCGGGCCGTGACCCGGCCGGTGGGTTCACCCGCCCCGCCTGGGGTGCGGCCGAAAGCGCCTGCCATGCCATCCTGGCGCAGGCGGGTGCTGCGCATGGCCTCGCATCCCACGCCGATGCCGTCGGCAATCTCTGGCTGGAACCGCCCGGGATCGGCCCCGCGCCGGCCGCCGGGTCGCATCTGGACAGCGTGCCGCGCGGCGGCAATTTCGACGGCGCGGCCGGCAGTGTCGCCGGGCTGATCCTGGCGATCCGCGCCGCCCGCGCCGGCCTGCCGCTGCGCGCCGTCGCCCTGCGGGGTGAGGAAAGCCCCTGGTTCGGCGCGCCCTATGTCGGCACCCGGGCGGCTTTTGGCGCGCTGGATGCGGCGGACCTCGCGACCCCCCGGCGCGGCGGCGGCGGCTCGCTGGCCGCCTGCATCGCCGCGGTCGGCGGCGATCCGGCCCAGGCCGAGGCGGGGATGCCATTGCCGGAGATCCTGCGGGTCACCGCCTTCTGGGAATTGCACATCGAACAGGGGCCGGTGCTGATCCACCGTGACCTGCCGGCCGCAGCGGTCGGCGCGGTGCGCGGCCACCTGCGGCTGCCGGCCGCGCGCTGCATCGGCCAGGCCGGGCATTCGGGCGTGGTGCCGCGCCACCTGCGCCACGACCCCGCGATGGCGGTTGCAGCCTTGCTTATGGACCTGGACGAGGTCTGGGCGCGCCAGGAGCAGGAGGGCGCCGACCTGGTCGTCACCGCGGGCGTGCTGGCGACCGAGGCCGGCGAGGCCACCGCCACCCGCATCCCCGGCGAGGTCGGCTTCGCGCTCGATATCCGCAGCGCCAGCCCCGTCACCCTGGCCGACATGGAACGCTTCCTGCACGCGCGCTGCCGCGAGATCGGCACCAGACGGGGCGTGGCCTTCGACCTCGGCCGCGCGGTACGGGCGGCGCCGGTGGTGCTGGACGCGACGCGGACCGCCGCCATCGCCGATGCGCTGCCCATACCCCACACCATGCCCAGCGGCGCCGGCCACGACGCCGCCGAATTCGCCCGCCGCGGCATCCCGGCGGCGATGGTCTTCGTCCGCAACGCCCATGGCAGCCACAACCCGGCGGAAGCGATGGAGATCGCCGACCTGATGGCCGGGATCGAGGCGATGTGGCGGGCGATTCTGGCCGTGGAGCGGGGCTGAGCCGCGTCACATCGCCGCGCGGTGCTGGCAAGGTTCGCGCCCCAGGCTTAGGTTTGCCGCGCAGCATGCCGGAGACCCCATGACCCTCAAGGCCTCGATCGCCGACATCATGGTCGCCAACCGCCTGCGCGGCGCCGCCGCCGCGGGCGTCTCGGCGGCCGACATCCTCTTCGCCCAAAGCACCGACCTCGCACCCGAGGATGTCGCGACCCTGCGCGCCACCACGCGCGCGCATGGCCTGTGCCTGGTCCTGCGCTGCCCGAAAAAAGGCGCGGTCGCCTTCCACGGGGTCTTCCCCGCCAAGCGCTGGGCCGATGGCCACGATGCGATGGGCAACCGGGTGCAGAGCGGTGTGTCGGGCATCGGCATCCACCCCGAACGCGGCAACATCTTCGTCTCCGACTACGACATCATGGGCCTGTGGGTCGCCGCAGCGGGCGGCGGCTACCGCAAGATCTTCTGTTCCTCGACCGTGCCCGGCCGCCAGCGCGGGCATTGGCCGCGTGAGGCGCTGGAAACGGTGCGGCGGCTGAACACCGGCCTGACCAGCAAATTGCAGCATGGCGCACAGGATGATTTTACCCCCGCGCCGAACCAGGGCCACCCCGGTGTCAGCGGCGATGGCCGGTTTGCCGCACTCCGCGAGGGCACGGCCACATATATCGAAGGCATGGCCGCCTGCGCCGCGTATTACGCGCAATGGGGACTGTACTGGCCCTATGACGGCCAGGGACGATTCACCGGGGCGGCGCCGGCGCCGGTCTGACGGGTTGCGTAGAACGGGGGGTTGCGGCTTGGAGGGGCTTTGCCCTGATTGTTCATATCGGAGAGATGCTTGACGGATATTCGGAGATATCCGTGAGCATTCCCATGCCGTGAGCTCCATCCGCGTTTCCGGGTATGTTTCTGGAAATTCTGTGAGAGTGCCCCACGCGAACAGAATCCCCACCCAAGCCTTCATCTGCCGTCGCCGAGCATCGGCGCAGCCGAGGGCTGCAGCGCATTGAGGTGCGGGTGCGTGGCGAGGATGCGCCTCTCGTCCGGGCGGTGGCAGCGGCGCTTGCCGATCCCGACCAGGCCGGCGAGGCGCGCGCCTTGCTCCGGCGGCGCTTTGGACCGGCGCCAACGCGCAGCCTGAAAGACCTGGTCGCCGCGCCGCCTCTGGAAGCAGTCGACCTCACGCGGTAAATTGGCACAATACGGCCGATGTCAGTGGGTTCGCCGTGCGCACGTTGAACCCTTCGGCGAGGGGCAGGCTTGATCGTTATTTGCCATCACCGAGCACCCCAACGACTTGGCCATCGATTCGAAAAAACAGGTCACTGTCAATGACGAGGGGCACTGGGTGATCTACGAAATACTCTGGGCGTGGCACCGTGCCTATGGTCGTCAATGACGGGCAATCGGACGGAGGTATGCGAGCCGTGATCGAGCTTTCCAGGCGCCAGCGCGAGATACTCGACCGGGCCCGGGAAACAGGGCGGGTACTGGTGGATAATCTGGCGCTGCATTTCGCCGTCAGCCCCCAGACGATCCGTCGCGACCTGACCCAGATGTGCAGCATCCGGGTACTGAGCCGGACCCATGGCGGCGCTGTGATCGCATCGGGTGTGGCGAACCTCTCCTATGACGCCAGGCGCGTGCTCGCGCAGGAGGGCAAACGCCGCATCGGTGCCGCCGCCGCGCGCGAGATCCCGCCGGACAGCTCGCTGTTCATCAATATCGGCACCACGACCGAGGAGGTGGCCCGCGCGCTGGCCGACCACCGTGGCCTGCTGGTCATCACCAACAACCTGCACGTCGCGGCCGAACTGCACCGCCATCCCACGATCGAGGTGGTTCTGACCGGCGGTACGGTGCGCCGCACCGACGCCGGCATTATCGGTGCCGCCGCGGCCGCCATGATCCGGAACTTCCGCGTCGATACGGCCGTGATCGGCACCTCCGCCATCGCGCCAGATGGCACCCTGCTGGATTTCGATGTGGAGGAGGTTCTGGTCTCCCGCGCCATCATCGAGAATGCGCGGCGGGTTATCCTGGTGGCTGATGGCAGCAAGCTCGGGCGCTCGGCGCCGGTGCGGATCGCGCATATCAAGGAGGTGAATGTTTTCATCACAGACCGGCTCGATTCAGCTCCCTTCGCGTCGCTATGCCGGGAATACGGCGTTGAGGTGATCGAAGCGGGAGGGAGCGCGCCGGAGGAGGATTGATGCGCGTTTTCGTGTTCGAGATTATCACTTGCATGTTCGAATGGGCGCAAATACGATTTCTCCCCAGGATCGGCTTCCGCAAAGCCAGCGCGGAAGGCCAGTGGGGGAGAAACCGCGCAAGCCATGCCCTATGACATCGCCATCATCGGCGGCGGCATCAACGGCTGCGGAATCGCGCGGGATGCGGCGGGCCGCGGCTGGCGCGTTTTCCTCTGCGATATGGCCGATCTGGGCGCTGGTACCTCGGCCGCATCCACCAAGTTGATCCATGGCGGGCTGCGCTACCTGGAGCATTTCAAGTTCCGCCTGGTGCGCGAAGCGCTCCAGGAGCGCGAAATCATCTGGGGCATCGCGCCGCATATTGTCTGGCCGCTGCGTTTCGTCTTGCCCCACCACCGCGGGTTGCGGCCGGCCTGGATGCTTCGGCTCGGGCTGTTCCTTTATGACAACCTGGGCGGCCGCCACCGCCTGCCACCGACCCGCGGCCTGGACCTGCGCCAGGACCCTGCCGGGGCGCCGCTGAAACCGGAATTCATGCGCGGATTCGAGTATTCCGATTGCTGGGTCGAGGATTCACGCCTGGTCGTGTTGAACGCGCGGGACGCAGCCCAGCGCGGGGCCGAAATCCGGCCGCGGCTGCGTTGCGTATCGGCGGTGCGGGATGACGAATTTTGGCGTCTGGGCCTGCTCGATGCCGATGGGAATGCCAGCAACATCAAGGCAAGCGCGCTCGTCAATGCAGCCGGCCCCTGGGTGGGCGAGGTCTTGCGGGGCGTGCTCGGGGACAATGGACCAGCAACGGTCCGGCTGGTCCAGGGCAGCCATGTCGTCGTCCCAAAGCTGTATGACCACGACCGAGCCTACATCTTCCAGAACGCCGACCAGCGGGTCTTCTTCGCCATTCCCTATGAGCGTGACTTCACCCTGATCGGCACCACGGACCTGGACTACCAGGGCGATCCGGCACAGGCCCGGGCATCGGCCGCCGAGGTGGCGTACATCTGTGACGGCGCCAGCGCCTATTTCCAAAACCCCGTGACGCCGGACATGGTTGTCTGGGCTTATTCCGGCGTGCGGCCGCTGTTTGACGATGGCGCCTCCGCGGCCCAGGAAGCAACGCGGGACTATGTGTTGAAGCTGACCGCCGAAGCGGGGCAACCCGCGCTGCTCTCGGTTTTCGGCGGCAAGATCACGACCTATCGCCGCCTGGCCGAAGATGCGCTGCGGCGTCTTTCGCCGCACCTGCCCCCGCCCCGGCCCGGGTCGAAGGGAATGCCAGCCGGCTGGACCGCGCACCAGGCGCTGCCCGGCGGCGATTTCGCCCCCGATGGCTATACGGCGCTGGTCGCGGAACTGGCCATCGAGTTTCCTTTCCTTGAGGCCGCCCACCTGCGCCGCCTCGTCCGTGCCTATGGCACGGATGTGCGGATCATGCTGGCGGGCATGCGATCAGCGGCCGATCTTGGCCGCCACTTTGGCGCCGATCTGACCGAGGTGGAACTGCGCTGGCTGATACGCCATGAGTGGGCGCACAGCGCCGCTGATGTTGTGTGGCGGCGCAGCAAGCTGGGACTGCGGCTGACCGGAGCCGAGATCGCCGCCATCGACGCCGCCATGCCCAACCTCGATCTGGGGCAAGCGGCATGAGCCTTGTGCTCGATGGCGTCTCCCGCAGCCAGGGCGGGCGGCCCGTGATCGTGAGGCGAACCTGATCCTGGAGCGCGGCGCGCCCAATGTGCTGCTCGGGCCGACGCTCTCCGGCAAGACGTCGCTGCTGCGGCTGATGGCTGGGCTGGACCGGCCCGATACCGGGCGCATCCGGTTTGGCGGCCAGGACGTGACCGGGGTGCCGGCGCGGCGTCGCTCGGTCGCCATGGTCTATCAGCAACTCGTGAACTACCCGATCTTCTTCGTCGCGATCGCCCTTGCCCTGCTGGTGATGATCGCGCGGGCCATCTGGCGGCCGGAAGTGCCCCGGCGCGGCGTCCTGGGGCTGGCGACCACCAGGGGCGACCGGCTGTTCCTCACCCTTTTGTGCGCAGCCTTCATCCATCTGGGCTGGCTTGGCCTGACCGAGGCGAGGCCTGGGCGCAGCAGGCCGGCGCCGCGCAGCGCTGGGTCGATACCGAGTTCCAGCCTTCCACCATCTCGCGCGCTGAGCAGATGCGCGAGATGGAATGGTTCATCCAGGCCGCGCGCCCCTTTGTGGAACAGGAGATCAACGTCGTCTCCGAAACCATCACGACCCATGAGTACGAGGCGCAGACGCTGGCACGCGCATTGTCGGAGATCACCGGTATCCGGCTGCGGCACGATCTGCTGCAGGAGGGCGATGTGGTCGAGAAATTGCAGACCCAGATGCAGTCGGGCCGCAACCTCTACGACGCCTGGGTGAATGACAGTGACCTCATCGGTACGCATTTCCGCTACAACCAGACCATCGCGCTGTCGGACTACATGACCGGCGAGGGCCGCGACGTCACCAACCCGATGCTCGACGTCGAGGATTTCATCGGCAGGTCCTTCGGCACCGCCCCGGATGGCAAGCTGTACCAGTTGCCGGATCAGCAATTCGCCAACCTCTACTGGTTCCGGCAGGACTGGTTTCAACGGGCCGACCTGCGCCAGCGTTTCCGGCGACGCCGGGCCGGCCGGATCAGGCGACCCGAACACGGAACTTCGGGATCGCCCAGTTATCGTAGCCCCCGCGGTTGAACGGCACGGTCGGCGTTTGCACGTCGCCGTTGATTGCAGTCGTCCTGGTTTCGATCATGTGCTCGCCGGGCATGGCGTCGAACGGCACCTCGAAGCGGACCCAGCTGTAGGCGTTGATCAGCGGGTCGATGATCCGTGCTTGCTGCCATCCGCCGCCGTTCACGCGCACGTCCACCTGCCGCACGCCGGACAGGGGCGCGAAGGCGTAGCCGCGCAGCACCTGCCGCCCTGCCAGCAGCAGCGGCATCTCGTCACGCTCCAGGGGATAGTTGGATGGCATCACCGGGGTCTTGCTCAGCGCCAGCGGCACCGTCAGGAAAGACCGCGGGCCATGCCACGTCACCGCCTGACCGGTGATCAGCTCAGGCCTGGTGCCGCGGAACTCATCGTTCGGCCCCGGCACCTGCGCCGCATAGGACGGCCCGATCCTGGCATGGGCCGTGGTGTTCAGGCGCACCCAGAAGTCATGCGAGGCAATCTTGATCTCGGTCAGCCACTTGGTGGACGCGCCGCCGCACCAGCCCGGTACCAGCGCGCGGACCGGAGCGCCGTGGTCAGCCTGCAGTGGCATGCCGTTCATCTTGAACGCCAGACCGATCACGTCAGCCCGGTCGATGACGTCGGATATAGGGCTCGGGCGACCCGTATCGGACTGCGTGTTGGGAGCCAGGCCGTCCACGCCGGACCAGAACAGCACGGCCTTGGCATTGGGCTTCAGCCCGACCAGGCCCAGAATGTGGCTCATCGGCACGTACTGCCATTCCGCCATCCCGACGCCACCAAAGCCCCAGGGGTTGCCGCCGACCCTGGTCGGGTCCGCCACCATATCCTGCTGTTCCCAGAACAGGCTGCGTCCGTTGCCGGCGCACTGCATGGTGCTGAGGAGGGACCGCGACGGCATGCGAAGCAGGTCCTCGTAGCCGATCTCGATCTCACGCTCCACGGCGTCCCCGTGTATCTTCAACCGCCAGAACCGGGGGTCCACCCTCCGATCAAGCTCCGGGCGCGGGGTTGGGTAGGCGTTGCGGATATAGAAGTCTTCGATGGGCGTTATGTAGGTATCGAAGTTCCAGTATGCGCCGCTTTGGTTCGTCGGGTTCAAATGCTGCAAACGCCCGACATCCTTTACGAAGGACGGATGAAAGCGCGACGGCGCACCCTGCGGTGTGTTGCCTATCGTGAGCCGGCGAAGCAGCCCAGTTGCATCGGCGGGCGCGACGACCGCGGCACCGCTGGGCGAGACGGCCATGGCGCCGACTGCGGCCGCTGCGGCAAAGAAACGCCGCCGTCCAGGAAATTCGGGCTGTTCAATCCCGTGCGAATCCGCAAACCGTGCCTCTGTCATGCTCTCGCCCTCGATCCCTGATGCGGTGCGCACCATGTGCCGCTCCCTTTTCGTTGCTCCAGGGATAAAGGTTACGGGACTTCCACCCGAAAACATCGGCGCGAGGCTTCCAGGGTGCAGCGTCAGCGGTAACAGAACCAGGCCAAAAACCCCGGCTGCACCCTCCGGCAGATGCGCCTTCCAGACGCAAGCAGACACCACCGCTCAATCAGGCGCCTCGCTACGCAGCTTCACCAGTGCCACCCCCAGCAACCGCAGGTCCTTGTTCTGATCCGGTTCCTGCTCTGCGGGCGAAAGCGGGTTATCGACCTCCAGCACCAGCCGCAGGAACGGCTGTCCCAGACAGTCCACCGGGATCGGCACGCGCAGCGTGGCGGCCGAGGCGTCGGGGTGGTGGAAGGTGTGGCGCAGCACCGCCTCGCCGTTCAGCCAGATGGCGATGCGCAGGTCCGGATGGCGGGCCGAGATGGCAGACCAGCACTCCAGCAGCACCACGGGCGCTTTGCCGTGTTCGCGCAAGGGCGCGGTGTTGACGTAGATGTCGGCGAAGCGGCCGACCGACCAGGCGCCCCAATCCTCGATATCCCAGCTGTCGCCCAGCGCGACGCCAGGGAACACTGCGAAATAGCGGTCGCGGAATACCATCGCGTCCAGGCCCAGCGTTTCCTCAAGCGCCAGGCCGCGCAGCCGTGGATGGCCGAACAAGCCGCTGAACGGATAACGGTAGGGGTCGGGCGAATCGCCCGGCCGCGCCAGGGCCAGTCGCGCCGCCGCGGAAAATGCGGCCGGGTCTGCCTCGCGCGGGTTGATCACCAACTCGCACGCCTGGGTTCGCACGCCCATGTTCCGCAGCGCCCAGTACCGATGCAACAGCAGGTCAGGATACAGCACCACATTGCGGCCCGGCAGGTCGGCCAACATGTCGCCGATCCCGCTGCGCGCCGTCACCGAATGCCCGGCCAGGGTCACCAGCGGGCGCAGCACGCGAAACGAAAAGCTCAGAGGCCGGCTGCCGGGCACCGCTTCCTCACCCGGGGCGACCGAGGTGAAGACCTGCATCCCATCCTCGGCCAAATCCAAAGCCAGGCGCTGGTAGTGCGCGCTCCAGTCTTGCGGGAAGCTTTGGGCGTAGGGGAACAGGATCACCGCCCGGCCGGGCACCAGCCCCGCCGCCTCGGCCACCACCGCAGCCTCCCGCATCAAGGCCGGGTCGGGGGGCGGCGGCGTCGCCTGGGAATTCAGCGGCAGCCGCAGGGCCACGCGAACGAAATCCGCGTGACTGGCCCCGATCGGCGGTGACGACAGATGGTCGAGCACGAAGCCGCCCGTCTGATACATCGACGGCAGCAACAGCATCACCCGCCCCGGGCCGAAGGGCCGCCGGCCATCCTGCGTGTTGAAGGCGTGGACATCCACCGGCAGCACATGGCCCAGTTCCGGCACCAGATGCACCGCATCCAGAGCCGGGAAGGTCTCGGCCACCGCCGCGTGCCGGCTGTTCACCGCCAGGCAGACGATCCGGGCCGTGCCGGCATGGATACGGCGAAACGCCTCGATCTGCGACAGGGCCACATGGAGGTCGCCAAAGCGCGTGCCGTTGGACGCGACAAACCAGGTGTCGTCACCGCCGAATGTGGCAACAAGACGTGACAGCCTCTGCCGAGCGGTTTCAGCCATCCCCAAAATCCCCAAAAAGTAAGATAGTCTGCCGCAAGGGGGGCCATCATCCAACCGCTACCCCGGCGCGGCCCCGGGTGTTAGGACGATCCACCGCGACCGGAGTGCTTGCATGCCCAATGACCCGCCGCAACTCCACGTGGTCATCCAGGCCGGCGGCAAGGGGACGCGGCTTGAACAATACACCTGGAACAAGCCGAAATGCCTGGCACCGGTGGATGGCAAACCGCTGCTGTTCCACAGTTTCGACAGCTTCCCGGGCGCCCGCTTTCACGTCATCGCCGACTACAAGAAGGATGTGGTCAGCCGTTTTCTGCAGGTCTTCCGGCCGGCCGGCGATTACGAGATGGTCCAAGTCAGCGGCACCAGCGGCAATGTCGCCGGCATTCCCGAAGCGATCGCGACGATCCCGCCCGATGCGCCCGTCGTGCTGGTCTGGTGCGACCTGAAATTCAACGAACCGCCCGCGATCGAGATCGGCGACAGCGTCGCTGTCGGCACCACCGCGGCCTTCACCTGCCGCTACCGCTTCACCGCCGATCGGCGCCTTGAGCAGCACCGGTCCGACACGGATGGCGTCATGGGGCTGTTCGTGTTCCCCCGGGCCAGCATGCTGGCCGACCTGCCCCGGACCGGCGAGTTGGTCGATTGGCTGGCCGGGTCGGGGCTGCCGCTGGTCCGCTGCCAGATAGAGCAGGTCAAGGAAATCGGCACGGCCGAGGCGCTGCTCGGCCAATGGTCAGCGGCGAACCACGCCCGATTCTTCAACAGCGTGGAGATTTCGGCCGAACGCGTGGTCAAGCGCGCCAAGCTGCCCGCCTTCCAGTCGCTGCTGGATGGCGAGGTCGCCTGGTACCGTCGCGCGGCCGGGCTTGGGTTTCACAACATGCCCCGCCTGCTCGCCGAGGAACCGCTGACCCTGGAACGCATCCATGGCCAGCATCCCTTCGAGATGTCGGACACGACGCGCGGCCGTACAGGCGTGCTGACCAACATCATGCAGCGCCTGAGCACGCTGCATGGCCTTGCCGGCGCGCCCGCCCTGCCGGCGGTGGCGCGTGAGGTCTATCTCGACAAGACCCTGGCCCGCCTTGCCACGGTCCGAGCCCTGCTGCCCGAACTGGTTTCGGTGCCAAGCTTCCGTGTGAACGGCACCCAATGCCGTAACGTGTTGCATCCCTCGCA
Source organism: Acetobacterales bacterium (assembly GCA_038249305.1). Lineage (GTDB taxonomy): Bacteria > Pseudomonadota > Alphaproteobacteria > Acetobacterales > Acetobacteraceae > Humitalea. The sequence continues at coordinate 9,145 of JBBRWI010000027.1, read as the reverse complement.
TGCCGATTGGCTGGCGGGGCTCGTCGAAGCCAGCCTGCCGACCGAGTTTCGCTTCATCCACGGCGACCCGACCTTTTCCAACATGTTGGTCGATGCTTCGGGCGAACCCTGGTTCTTCGACCCGCGCGGCAAGTTCGGCTCGAACTGGTTTTTCGGTGATGCCAATTACGACTGGGCTAAGTTGTACTACTCTGTCGTCGGTGATTATGACAATTTCAATCGACGGCAGTTCGTTTTGGAAATGGAGGGCCACGACATCGCGGTGCAGATCCGCTCCAACGGCTGGAGCTACCTCAAGGGGCTGTTCCACGACTATTGCGACGGGCGGATGCCGGCGATCCGCGTGCTGCACGGGCTGATCTGGCTGTCGCTGAGCGGCTATGTCGAGGATGACTACGACTCGATCCTGGCCGCCTTCTTCAATGGCCTGCTGATCCTGGAAGACGCGACGGGCTGATCGGCAACGCGTGGCGGAAGGAGCGTTGTGCAGACCCCACTGATTCTGGCCGTGGTCCTGATGGCGCTGCCGGCGGCCCTGGTCGCGATCGTGCCGCGCCGCTGGATGACGCGGGTGATGCTGCTGTGGCGGGCGGCGCCGGTGGCGTTTTACATCGTGGTCATCGCCACCGAACTCCTGACCGGACCGCCAGCGAAAACGCGCTGAAGAATGCCTCCGACGGCTTCCTCATCCTCGGCTGGCTGCTGGTGATCCCCTGGTCGATCGCTTGCGCCATCGGCCTTTCTGTGGGGCTCGGGCTGCGTCGATATGGCACGGGCGGTAGCGTCATGGTGGCACGCGACCCCGTGCAAGGCCGTTTTCCAGACATCGCGGCGCCCGGCCAGCCGTCGGCCCGGGTGCCAGCGGATGCCTGGGACGCCCTGCCCGCCGTTGCACCGGCGCCCGGCCCTGGGCCGCCTGGCGCTCCTGATCCTGCTCGGCGCCGGCGCGGCGATCGCGGGCGAAAACTGGGCGAGCCTGCGTGTACATCTGCATACATCTGCCCTAACGGATAGTCTAAAGCGCCCGGCTAGCGGCGCCACCATTGGGAAGCGCACTGCATGGCCGCGTCACAGTCTGCCTACGGCGTGGCCGCCCTCGACCTTGGTGTCAGCACGGCACTCAGCGCTTTCATCTCCGGCCTGCGCTTCGACGCCTTGCCCGGCCCGGTGGTGCAGGCCGCCCGGCGGGGTGTGCTCGACTGGATCGGCTGCGCCCTGGCCGCGAGCCGGCACCCGACCATCCGCATCCTGCTCGATACTTTCGCCGACCTGGGCAGCGCGCCACGGGCGCATGTCCTCGGGCATGGCGGGCTGAAGATCGGGCTGCTGGAGGCGCCGATCGTCAATGGCCAGATGGGCCACCTGCTGGATTTCGACGATACCCACATGGGCGGCGTGGTGTTGCATACCAGTTCGCCGGTGCTGGCGGCGCTGCTTGGCCTGGCCGAACGCCAACCGGTCTCGGGACAGGACCTGATCGTCGCCTATGTCGCGGGCTTCGAGGCGGGGGTGCGGACCGGCCAGGGCGCGCCGGCACACCATGACGGCGGCTGGCACCTGACGGGCACATTGGGCGCCATCGCGGCGGGGGCCGCCAGTGCGCGGCTGCTCGGGCTCGATGCCGCCCAGACCAACCATGCGATCGGCATCGCCGCCACCCAGGCCGCCGGGATGCAGCAGAACCGCGGCACGATGTGCAAATCCTTCCATGCCGGCCGTGCCGCCAACAGCGGCGCCTTGGCCGCGTTGCTGGCTTCGCGCGGCTTCGACAGTTCCGACGAGATCCTTGAGGGCAAGCGCGGCTTCACCCGCATCTACAGCAGCGTCGCCACGCCGGGGCGCATCACCGATGGCCTTGGCGCGCGCTGGGAAATCGCCAGCAACGGCCACAAGCCCTATGCCTGTGGCGTCGTGCTGCACCCGCTGATCGACGCGATGATCGCGCTGTCGCAATCGGCGGCCCTGCCGGCCGAGGCCGTCGCCCGAATCGAATTGTCCGTCCATCCGCATGCGGTGAAGATCACGGGCGTGGACGATCCCCGCTCGGGGCTGATATCGAAGTTCAGCATCAACCACTCCGCCTGCGTCGCCTATCTCGATGGCACCGCCGGCATCGCGCAGTATTCCGACGCCCGCGCCACCTCCACCGATGTCCTGGCATTCCGGCCCAAGGTGCGGGTCACGACAATGGAGCATTTCGGCAAGGACCAGGCGCATGCCACGCTGGTCGCGACCGACGGGCGTCGGTTCGAGGCACCGGTCGCCCATGCCAGCGGCACGGTCGAAAACCCGATGTCCGATGCGGCGCTGGAGCGCAAGTTCCTGGACAATGCCGGCGACATTTTCGGCCCCGACCGCGCGCGCCGGATCGCCGGTCGGGTCTGGTCGTTGGAAGCTCTGGACGATGTGCGCGACCTGGTCATCCTGTGCGCGTAGCCCGGCCCGGCGGCGATGTGCTGGCGGGCCTGGCCCTGGCCGGGCTTGGCGGCTTCATCACGCTGCGCGCCGCGAGCTGGGACCTGATGGGGCCGGACGGGCCGGGACCAGGCTTCTTCCCCTTCGGCTATGGGATGTTGATGCTCGGGCTGTCGGTCGCTCTGGTCGTCCAGGCGATGCTCCGCGCCCCGCGCGCGGCGGCCGGCGCATCGGATGTGGCGGGCCATCTTCGCGCGCTGCTGACCTGGGCGGTCTTTGCCGGCACCGCGCTCGTCATGCAATCGGTCGGTTTCGTGCTCGGCTTCGCGGCGCTTTGCGCCTTTGTCGTGATCTGTGTCTTCGCGCGTTCGTGGCGCGTCGCAGCCCTGGTCGCCATCGGCTGTGCCGGCGGTTTCTGGGGATTGTTCACGCAGGTCCTGGGCGTGGCCCTTCCGGCCGGGCCGTGGGGATTCTGATGGAGGCGCGCCGGTGGAGGTCCTGAACGGGCTCGGGCACGGCTTCGGCGTCGCCTTGCAGCCGGTCAACCTGGGGTGGTGCTTCCTCGGCTGTTTCCTCGGCACCATCGTCGGCATCCTCCCCGGGCTGGGGCCAGCCGCCACCATCGCGCTGCTGCTGCCGCTGACCTATGGCATGGACCCGACCGGGGGCATCATCATGCTCTCGGGCATCTACTTCGGCGCCAAGTATGGCGGGTCCACGACCTCGATCCTGTTGAACATCCCGGGCGAGGCGTCTTCGGTCGTCACCTGCCTCGACGGCTACCAGATGGCGCGCAACGGGCGTGCGGGGGCGGCGCTCGGGATCGCGGCGATCGCCTCCTTCATCGCCGGCACTTTTGGCATCGTCGCGCTCACGCTGATGGCGCCGCCGATCGCGGCTTTTGCCCTGCGCTTCAGTTCGCCTGAGTACTTTGCCCTGATGGTGCTCGGCCTGTCGCTGGTGGTCGTGCTGGGTGGCAATTCGCTGCTCAAGGCGTTGCTGTCGCTGCTGGTCGGGCTGTGGCTGACCAGCATCGGCACCGACCTGTTCACCTCCCAAAGCCGCTTCACCTTCGGCTCGTCATTCCTGATCAGCGGCATCGACTTCATGGTCATCGCGATCGGGGTTTTCGCCATCGCGGGCGTGCTGGAAAGCATCCAGGCGCGCGAGGAAAATGAAGTGCTGCCGGTGCCCGGCACATTGCGCGAACTGCTGCCTTCGCGGGCCGAGTTGAAGGCCTGCCGCTTCGCTTTCGCCAATGGCTCCATCGTCGGTTTCCTGGTCGGCGTGCTGCCGGGCGCCGGGTCGTCCATCGCCTCCTTCATCGCCTATGGCATCGAGAAATCCGTCTCCAAGCACCCTGAAAAATTCGGCACCGGCCTGCCGGAGGGTGTCGCGGCACCCGAAGGCGCGAACAATGCCGATTCCGGCGGCGCGCTGGTGCCGCTGCTGACGCTGGGCATCCCCGGCGGCGGCACCACGGCGATCCTGCTGTCGGCGCTGGTCCTGTGGGGGGTTCGGCCCGGCCCGTTGATGATGCAGGAATCGCCCGAGGTCTTTTGGGGGCTCGTCGCCAGCCTCTACATCGGCAACCTGATGCTGTTGGTGCTGAACCTGCCGCTGGTGCCGTTGTTCGCGCAGATCCTGCGGATACCGCTCTATGTGCTGTTCCCGATCATCTTCGGGCTTGCGCTGGTCGGGGCCTACAGCGTGTCGGACGATGTGATGAACATCGTGCTGCTCGCAGGGTTTGGTCTGCTTGGCTATGCCATGGCAAAACTCGATTTCCCGACCGCTCCGCTGATACTCGGCTTCGTGCTGGGCGATGCGATGGAGCGCGCGGTGCGGCAGTCGCTGACCATGTCGATGGGCGACCCGGTGATATTGATCGAGCGGCCGATTTCGGCAGTGATGCTGGGGCTGGCCGGTGTCATCCTGGTCGCACCTCTGCTGGCCGGGCTGCGCCGACGGCGGGCGCGGGCTTGAACATTTTGCAATGCAGGCAAGGGAGAAGACCATGAACCGAAGGCATCTGATCGCCACTGGCGCCGCGCTGACCATCGCCGGCGCGTCCCCGGCGCGCGCCGCCTGGGCGCCGACCCGCCCGATCGAGATCGTGGCCCACAACGGCCCCGGCAGTGGGCCGGATGTCTTCGCCCGCGCCCTGGCCACGACGATGGAACAGGAACGGCTGAACCCGGTCCGCATCCAGGTCAGCAACCGGGTCGGCGGCGGCGGGGCTACGGCGATGAACTACATCATGGACAAGCGCGGCGACCCGCACGTGCTCGGCGTCTGGACCAGCCTGTGGCTGTCGCTGCCGCTGGTGCAGGCCGAGGCCCGGGCCCTTGCCGCCGACATGACGGCCATCGCGCGTATCGCCATCGAACCCGCGTTGCTGGTGGTGCGCTCGGAATCTCCCTACCAGTCCTTGCCCGCGCTGATCGACGCCGCGCGCGCCCGCCCGGGGCAGGTCCGCCAATCGGGCGGCTCGGTGACGGCACGCGACAACCTGGTCCGCCAGTTGCTGATGGCCAATACCGGCACGCGCTGGGCCTTCATCTCCTTCCCCGGCGGCGGCGAACGCATGGCGGCCCTTTTGGGTGGTCACGTCGATCTGATGATCGCCGAACCGAGCGAGGCGGGCGAACAGGTCCGCGCCGGCCGCCTGCGGGTGCTCGCCCAGGTGACCGAGGCCCGCCTGCCCGGCTTCCCCGATATCCCGACGCTGCGCGAGGCGGGCTTCCCCATCACCGACGTGGTGCAGGCCCGCGGCCTCGTCGCCCCGCCCGGCATCCCCGCCGACGCCGCAGCCTATTACCAGGACCTGTTCCAACGGGTCAGCGATTCCGCCACCTGGCAGAAGTATCTGACGGACAACCAGTTCCAGGCGGCATGGCTGTCGGCCGCCGACACCGCGAGCTTTTTCGTGACCTACCAGACCCAACTGCGCGCGATCCTGCAGGAGGGCGGTGTGCGCGTGGTCCGGTAAAGTGGGGCTGGACCTGCTGCCCGCGCTGCTGGTCGGGATCAGCGCCTACCTCACCGCCATCGTCGGCGGCCTGGCCGGCTATGGCACCGGGTTGCTGATGCCGATCGCGCTGGTGCCGATCGTCGGTGCGGCCGCGACCGTGCCGATCCTGGCCGTCTCCGGCCTGTTCAACAACGCGACCCGCCTGGTCGTGTTCCGCGACCGCGTCGATTGGAAGCCGGTGGTGCCGCTGACCCTGGCCGCGATCCCCGCCTGCTTCGCCGGGGCGGCTTTGTTCACCCTGCTGAGCGGGCCGCAGGTGGCATTGCTGTTGGGCGTCACCCTGGTGATCATGGTGCCGGCGCGGCGCTGGCTCGCCGGGCGGCGCTTCGCTATCGGTCGGGTCGGCGTGCTGGCCTTGGGGGTCCTGTATGGCCTGGTCACGGGCGGGACCCCCGGCGGTGGGGTCGTGTTGATCGCGGCGCTGCTCGCGATCGGGCTGCCCGCCTCGGCGGTGGTGGCGACCGATGCCGCGATTTCGCTGGTCGTGGGTCTGGTCAAGGTCGCGACGTTCCAGACCCTCGGCGAATTGCCGCAGGCGGCCTGGGTGTTGGCGTTGGTGGTTGGCGGGATCAGCATCCCCGGGGTGATGACGGCGCGCTGGCTCGGCGCACGCATGAGCCTGCGGCTGCACACGGCTCTGCTGGACGCAGCCATCCTGACCGGCGGCGTTTTCCTGGCGCTGCGGGGCATTGGCGTCGCATGACCGAACAGGCACCGGCCTTGTCGGCCGAGATCATCCTGCTGTCGAACTACATCGTCAGAGCAGCCGATGCGCCGCTGCCCGAGGCGGTCGCCCGCAAGACGCGGCACCATGTGCTCGATACGTTGGGGGCCATCGTCTCCGGCACGCAGCTCGTAGCCGGCCGCCTTGGCGCCCGCTTCGCCGCCGAAACCGGGGGCGTGGCCGAGGCGCTGGCGGTCGGCGCGGGGGTACTGCTGCCGGCGGCACAGGCGGCCTTCGCCAATGCCATGGCCGGCCATGCCGATGAGACGGATGACAGCCACCTGGCCGGCCGCTGCCATCCCGGCTGCGCCATCCTGCCAGCGGCGCTGGCCATCGCCGAACGCCAGGATGCCGACGGGGCGGCGCTGCTGCGGGCGGTGGCGCTCGGCTACGACGTGGCGGTGCGGCTGAACCTGGCGATGGGGTTCTCGGCGCCGGCCCGCGCACGGCACAGCACCCACAGCATCGGCCCGGCCTTTGGCGCGGCGGCGGCGGCGGCGCTGCTGCGTTTCGATGCGCGCCAGGTGCGGCACATGCTGTCCTACAGCGCGCAACAGGCCTCCGGCATCCCGTTCTGGAACCGCGATCACGACCATATCGAAAAGGCCTTCGATTTCGCCGCCATGCCGGCGCGCAACGGCACCCTGGCGGCGCTGATGGTCGCTGCGGGCTTCTCCGGGGTCGATGATCCTCTGGCCGGGCAGCACAACCTCTTCGCCAGCTTCGCCGAACGCCCCGACCGGGCCGCGCTGGTGGACGGCCTGGGCACGCGGTTCGAAATCGACCGCGCCGCAATCAAGCAATGGTGCGTCGGCTCGCCCATCCAGGCGGTGCTCGATGCCATTGTCGCGATCACCGCCGGCGAGCCGCAGCGGCTGGACGCCATCGGTGCCGTCACCATCACCATGCCGGACGACCGCATCCATATCGTCGATGACCGCGGCATGCCGGATGTCTGCGTGCAGCACCTGGCCGCCGTGGCGCTGCTGGACGGCGGCGTGAGTTTCGCCGCCGCCCATGATGTGGCGCGGATGCGGCACCCGGACGTCCGGGCGCTCCGGGCCAGGATGACGCTGCTGCCGAGTGCGGCGCTGACCCTGGCGGTGCCGGCCCGCCAGGCGATCGTCGCGATCGCCGCCGCCGACGGCACGATCCGCACGCACCATGCCCGCGCTGTCCGCGGCACCCCGGAAAACCCGATGACCGACGCGGAGGTCGAGGCCAAGGCTTTCAACCTGCTCGCCCCGCTGCTGGGGCATGACCGCGCGGGATCGCTCGTGGCGGCGCTGCGTGGCCTCGACGCCACGACCCGGGTGCGCGACCTGCGCCCCCTCCTCATGCTCAAGGACACCGGCCATGGAAGATAAGCCGATGCAGGGGCAGGTCGCCCTGGTAACCGGCGGCGTCCGCCGCATCGGGCGCGCCACGGCCCTGGCACTTGCCGCCGAAGGCGCCGACATCGTGCTGCACGCCCGCTCATCCCGCACCGAGGCAGAGGCTGTCGCGCGCGAGGTCGAGGCACTCGGTCGCCGCAGCCTGATCGTGCTCGCCGACGTGACCGACGAGGCCGAGGTCGAGGCGATGATGGCGACCGTGGATGCCACTTTCGGCCGGCTCGACATGCTGGTGAACAACGCTGCCCTGCGCGGCGAGGACCCGTTCCTCGACATGAGTTTCGCGCGCTGGCGGGAAATCACCGGCACCATCCTGGACGGTGCCTTCCTCTGCGCCCGCGGGGCCCTGCGTCGCATGGTGCCGCGCGGCCACGGGCGGATCATCAACATGGGCGGGCTCAGCGCGCATCTCGGCGCACCCGACCGGGCGCATGTGATCGCGGCCAAGGCCGGCCTGGTCGGGCTGACACGGGCGCTGGCGGTGGAATTCGCCGGACGCGGCATTACGGTGAACTGCGTGGTGCCCGGCAAGATCGGCGGCAAGCGCTCGGCCGGATCGGGCCAGGGCATCGCCGGCCTGCCGATCGTGGGCCGGGAGGGCGTGCCAGAGGATGTGGCCGAAGTGATCCGGCTGCTGTGCCGCCCCGCATCCTCCTACATCACTGGCCAGACCATCCATGTGAACGGCGGGCTTTTCCTGCCCTGACGCCGCAGCGGGAGAGCGCCATTTGTTCAGACCGGAGCGATCCCTGACGCCTGTCCGGAGATATCGGCGACGCTTTTAGGCCGGGTCTCTCGGGCAAGAGGCCATGCCCTTTCAGGCATCATCCGTGATCGACACCCGTCGCGAATTCATCCGGCTGGCCCTGTCTGGCGAGGTATCCGTGGTGGCCCTCTGCCAGCGCTTCGGCATCAGGCGGAAGACCGGCTTCTGGAGAAATATCGGATCAGATGGAATCATCTGATCCGATTTCTTGCTCTAGAAGCCTGTCGGATTCACGTTGGCAAGCGCACGTGACGAGGTGTTTTCTGCCCTGATCATGCTGCCTTCATGTTGGCAATTCGCCTGAAGTTGCAGGCCAGCGCTACGAGCTTCCATTCGGTGGCAACGTTGGATATGCCGCGCAGACGAAATCGCACGAAGCCCACGGCACTTTTGATGATGCCGAAAACCGGCTCGACGGTCCGCTTGCGCTTTTTGTGGAGGGCTTTGGCATCGTCCGTCTCCAGTTTTGCCTTCATCGCGATCCGCCATGGTTCCCTGATCTGCCGCCCCACCTTCGCCGCGGGCGGCCAGGTCGTTCCCGGGCAGCCGATCCTTCAGATCGGGCGGCAGAAGGAAGGCTTGCGAGCGGTCGAATGGAACGAAATCCGCCATGCGAGGAGTGTGCATCACTCCGGGCGGGGTGGGAATTCGACAGGCTGCCAGAGCGAATGGGAATTCGACAGGCTGTGTACCGCACCCGGCTTTCTGGACACGGGATTGCATTATGCGGCGCGCCTGATGCACGTGTCGAGCCAGACGGCGCGGGCGTCGAGCGGGCTGAGGTAACCGTTCTTCTCGATCAGCCACTCGGT
>JBBRWI010000026.1:0-27149 GCA_038249305.1 Acetobacterales bacterium | reverse complement strand
TCGAGCAGCTTGCGGCCGCGCTCGGAGGAGGCGCCGAACCTGTCGTGCTTCAGCTTGGCGATCAGCAGCTTCAGGTGAGCGACCATCGCCTCGACGCCGGAAGCACGTGCCTCGGCCTCAAGCCGCGCTGCCTGCTCCACGGCAAGTGCTGCGCGGAGGACTTCGACATCGTCGGGCGAGGTGTCCGGCGCGGGCGTCATGGCCGCGATCCCGCGACCTCCGGCCGCCATGTCCGTTGCGGGTTTCGCCAGTCGATACCGGCAAACATGTAGGCCAACTGCGAGCCCGAGATCGCCACCGATCCATCGGCCGGCGCGGGCCAAATGAAGCCTGGTCGCCTCGGCGGCCCCGAAAAACGTAGAGATCGCCGGCATGGGGATTGCGCCCCAGCGCCTGCTGCACCTGCAGCGCCAGCCCGTTCATGCCGCGGCGCATGTCGGCCCGCTCGCACGGGAGGCAATTGAACGGATGAAGCCGTTGTTCGCCATCGAGGCGGAGATCCACGGCCAGACGCCTGAGGCGCGGCTCGCAGTGCGCACGGCGCGCGCGGCGCCGCTGATGGCTGATCTGCATGCCTGGCTCGAAGCGGCGCTGCGGCGGATCTCCGGCAAGTCGGACCTGGCCAAGGCGATCCGCTACACGCTCGCGCAGTGGGCCGCGCGCTCCTCGGCGAGTTCGCCGCGCAGTGCCGCGATCACCGCCACCAGAGCGGCGGGATCATCGGGCAGCGCAGTGTCGGGGTGCGGCGTCACGCCGGAATCGTCTCAGACGCCGCCGCGTCGGCGCAAGCCGAAAACGCGCGATCTACACCGCGATCTCGGGTCTCCAGCTCGACGTCGGCATGCGCCAGCCCAGACCCTCCAGCAGCTGCTGCCCTTCGTGACCGCGGCGCTTTTGTTCGCCGCCGCCACGGGGTTTGCCATCGCGATCGGTGCGCGCCCCGCAGCCAGTGGTGGGCCGCGCGCGTCCCTGGCCAACCTGGTCGAGGGCTACCGCTTCATCTGGTCGCAGCCGGTGCTGCTCGGGGCGATGAGTCTCGACCTTGTGGCGGTGCTGCTGGCGGGCGCCACGGCGCAGCTGCCGATCTTCGTGGACGAGGTTTTTGGCGCCGGGCCCTGGGCGCTGGGGCCGCTGCGGGCGGCGCCGGCGGTCGGCGCACTTGCGATGGCGGCGGTGCTGTCGTGGCGGCCGCTCGGAGCGCAGGCAGGGCGGAGCCTTCTCCTCTCGGTCGGTGTGTTCGGTGTTGCGATGACAGCTTTCGGGCTCACCTCGAACCTGTGGCTGGCGCTCCTATTCCTCGCGGTGTCGGGGGCGGCCGATACGGTCAGCCAGATAATCCGCAACGCTCTGATGCAACTGCGAACAGCCGACCACATGCGCGGACGGGTGAGTGAGGAGACATCGGTGATGGTCGGTGCGTCCAACGAATTGGGCGAGTTCGAATCGGGCATGATGGCGGTCGCATTTGGCGCGGTGCCGGCGGTGCTCATCGGCGGTGTGGGCGCGGTTGCTGCGGCCTTTGGCTGGGCGCGGCTGTTTCCCGCATTGCTGGCTGTGGACCGGTTGGAGGCGCGATAGCGCCTCTTTCGCATAGCGTCGGGCCGGATCATGCTGGCCCGAACAAACCAACCGGAGGTTCCGCCCATGCCCACTACACCGCGACGCGCCGTGCTGCTCTCCAGCCTGAGCCTGCCCGCCCTGATCTGTACCGCTACGGCACAGACCACCGCATGGCGCCCGACGGGTCCTGTCCGGATCGTGACGCCCGCGGCGCCCGGGGGGACCACCGACATCATGTCGCGCATGCTGGCGGGCCATCTGCAGCCGCGCTGGGGGGTGAATGTGTTGGCGGAAAACCGCTCCGGCGCCGGCGGGGTCATCGGCACGATGGACGTTGTGCGCGCGGCACCGGACGGACACACGATCCTGTCGGGCAATATCGGTCCGCAATCCATCGCCTATTCGCTGTTTCGCAACCTACCCTACAGGCCGGAACAACTGGCCCCTGTGTCTTGCATGATCCGCGGTCCGAATGTGCTGGTGGTTCATCCCTCGGTGCCGGCGACGTCCGTGCCGGAGTTTGTCGCTTGGCTGAAGGCCAATCCGGGCGGTCGCTCCTACGGGTCGCCGGGTGTCGGGCAGTCGCCGCATCTGTCGGCGGTGTGGTTCACCCAGTTGACGGGAACCGACGCGATCCATGTGCCGTTCCGTGGAGCAGGGCCGGCCATGATCGACCTGGTTGCCGGGAACATCCAATTCATGTTCGACAACCTGACCACCGCGATCGAACAGATTCGCGCTGGCCGTGTGCGGGCCTTGGCGGTGACCACCGCCGATCGCAACAGCCAATTGCCGGACGTTCCGGCCGCGCAGGAGACCATGCCGGAACTGGCGCCCTACGACGTTTCGACCTGGTTTGGAATTTTCCTGCCCGGCGCCACCCCCGCGCCCGTGGTTCGGGCGCTCAACGCTGAAATTCAGGCCCTGGTAAACGATCCCGCGACCCAGTCGCGCTTCCTGACGATGGGCGGTGTGCCTGCCGCGACCGATCCGGAGGCGTTTGCCATTTTCGTACGCGCCGAAATCGAGAAATGGGGGACGGTGATCCGACGTGAGGGCTTGCAAATGGAAGTGGGGTGATCAGCCAAGGCCCAACAGCAGCAGCCCCGACACCGCGCTGACCATCAGGATGACCGGGCGCAGCCGCGGCCCGGTCAGCCACACCCTCGCAGGCCGGGCCAGCAGTACGCCGATCCCCAGGCCCGGCAGCAGGGCCAGGGTCAGCCAAGCCTCGGCCGCCCCGAAACGCCCGGCGATGGCCGCGACCGGCACGATCATCGCGTAGGCGATCAGCCAAAACAGCCCAAGCACGCCTCGCACCGCCGGTGCCGGCAGGTGAGCCACGGCCAAAGCCATCAGTGGTCCATGCACACCCGAAAACCCGCCCATGGCGCCGGAAACAAATCCCGCTGCCAGAAGGATCGGCGGCGTTGGCCGCAGCCGCGGCACAGTGACTGCCAGCGCTACGGCCAGCAGGATCACGACGCCAAAGCCCCGCCGGCTGGCTAGATGCGGTGCCGTGGTCGCCAGCCCCATGCCGAGCGCGGTCCCGACCGCCAACCCGGCCACCGCCCAACCCAAGATGCCCTTGGGCACGGCACGGACATCGGCGCGCCATTGCCCGAACATCAGCAACGTGCCCGCTGCCAGCAGCGGCCCGGGCACAAAACGCGGATCGAGTGCCACGAGCGGCGGCACCGCCACCATCGACAGCCCCAACCCCGCCGCCAACTGCACCACCGTCGCCGCAGTCATGGCGATCGTGGCGAGCAAGAACTCAACGAACAGCGGTACCGCCGACCGTCAGCCCATCCATCCGCATCGTCGGCTGGCCCACCCCCACCGGCACGCCTTGGCCGTTCTTGCCACAAGTGCCAACGCCCGCGTCCAGCGCCATGTCGTTGCCAACCATGGACACCTTGGTCAGCGCCGAAGGCCCATCCCCGATCAGCGTGGCGCCCTTCACCGGGGCGGTAACCTTTCCGTCCTCGATCAGATAGGCTTCCGATGCGCTGAACACGAACTTGCCGGATGTGATGTCCACCTGACCACCACCAAAATTCACCGCGTAAAGGCCGTGCTTGACCGAGGCGATGATCTCCGCCGGATCGTGGCTGCCATTCATCATGACCGTATTGGTCATGCGCGGCATCGGGCTGTGGGCGTGGCTCTGGCGGCGGCCGTTGCCGGTCGGGGCCACGCCCATCAGGCGCGCGTTCTGCCGGTCCTGGATGAAGCCGACCAGAATCCCATCCTCGATCATCACCGTGCGGCCGGATGGCGTGCCTTCGTCGTCCACGGTCAGGCTGCCGCGCCGGTCAGGGATGGTGCCGTCATCGACCACGGTGACGCCCGGGGCGGCGATCCGCTGGCCCAACAGCCCCGCGAAGGCCGAGGTCTTCTTGCGGTTGAAGTCGCCTTCCAGTCCATGGCCGATTGCCTCATGCAGCAAGATGCCGGGCCAGCCCGATCCCAGCACGACCGTCATCTCACCCGCCGGCGCCGGCACGGCATCCAGATTCAGAACCGCTTGGCGCAAGGCCTCGTCCACGGCCGCGCGCCAAACCTCCGGCGTGGTGACCCGCGCGTAGCCGAAGCGGCCGCCCGTGCCGTAGGAACCTGTTTCGCGCCGCCCGTTCTGCTCCACCACCACCGACACATTCAGGCGCACAAGCGGTCGCAAATCGGCGACATCGGCATCGCCACGGATGATGCGCACCGCCTGCCATTCGCCCGACAGATTGGCCATCACCTGCGTGACGCGGGGATCGCGCCCCCGGGCATAGGCATCCATTTCGGCCAGCAATGCCGCCTTCGCCGGGAAATCCATCGCCGATAGTGGATTGGCGGGATCGTAAATCCGGGCATTGGTCGCGCGCGGGCCAACCGCCACCTGGGCGGCGTCGCCGGGCCGGGCCGCCCGCACCGTTTCGGCTGCGCGCGCCAGCGCCTCTCCGCTGATCTCGCCGGCATGGGCGTAGGCCGCAGTCTCCCCCGATACGCCGCGCAGACCGAAGCCGCGCGTGGTGTCGAAGGATGCGCTGCGGATGCGTCCGTCCTCCAACGAGGTGCTCTCGCTCTGCCGGTACTCGAGGAAAAGCTCACCGTCCTCCTGGCCCTCCAACGCGTGCCGCGTCAGGCGGCGCGCGGCTTCGGGGTCCATGTCAGCAAAAAACAGGCGGTCGGTCGCGGCCATTGGATCGGTCATGAGGTTTTCTCCTGGACCACCTGGTGGGTGGCCGGAATGGTGAGCGTGACGGTGGTGCCGCGCCCAAGTTCGCTTTCCAGCCGTAGGTCGAACCCCATGGCGCGCGCCAGTGTGCGCGACAGATGCAGGCCAAGGCCCGAGCCCCCGAAGCGCCGCGACAGCGCTGTTTCCAACTGCACAAAGGGCTCGAAAGCGCGCGGGATGTCATCCGCGGCGATACCGATGCCGGTATCGCTCACGACGATGACGAGTCTGTCCGGGACGCACTCGTCCGGATGCACGAGAACTCGAACACTGCCGCCGCTTTCGGTGAACTTCACCGCATTGGTGACAAGGTTCAGCAGCACTTGGCGCAGGCGCTTCTCATCGGCGAGTACACGCGGCAGGTCGTCGCGCAATTCGACGCTGAGCGCGATGCCCGCCGCGTCCGCCTGGGCGCGCATGACGCGTGCGACGCCCTGTACGACCGATGGCAAGTCCAGTGGTACGGGATTGGCCGCCATGCCGCTGCCCTCGGACCGCGCCACATCCAGGATGTCGTCTATGAGTGACAGCAAATGCCGACCCGCGTCGTTGATCGCACGAGAGAATTCAACCGCGTCGGCGCCCTCCACCTGGCCGGCACCCGCTTGCGCGAGCAGCGCGTCGGAAAAGCCGATGACCGCATTCAGCGGTGTTCGCAGCTCATGCGTCATCGTCGTCAGGAAGCGGGATTTCGCGCGGCTGGCTTCCTCGGCCGCCTCCTTGGCGCGTTCGAGTTCGGCCAAGGCCCGGCGTTCTGCGGTCACATCGGTAAAGGTGCGGACGAAACCCCCATCCGGCGTCGGATCGGTGGTGATCTCCAGCATCGTGCCGTCCGGGCGGACGCGGGTGTAGCTATCGGCGCCAAAGGCCTTGTTGCGTGTCCGTACGAATACCTCCGCCGCCGAGGTTTGGCCGAACTCGCCCAGAGTTGCCTGCTTGGCGCGGATGTCCTCGATGCGGATGCCGGGCGGAAAATCGGCCAGAGTGAGGCCGCAGAAGCGCGCGGCCAGAGCATTGGCTGCGACCAGCCGGCCATCTGCATCGAAAAGCGTCACGCCATGGCGGATATTGGCCAGCATCACCTGTTCGCGGGCCGCCTGGATGCGTTGTTCGTCCTGCGCCTGGGCCAGTGCGGTGACGTCCGTCACGACCGAGATATGGCCGCCATCGGGCAGGCTGGCAGTGCGGATGACCAGCATCGTGCCGTTCGGCCGGCGGCGGACATGTTCCGCCTGGCCCTCGGTCATCCAGGCCGAGCGCTGGCGCCGGACTTCCTCCAGCGCCCTGTCGCCGTATTCGCCGAAGGCGTGACGCCGGGCGGTCACCTCGTCCAGGTGTTCGCCGATCCTCGGCGCGGTATCGCCCAGCAGTCGGCGGTAGGCTTCGTTCATCATGCGGGCGCGATGGTCTGCGCTGAAGACGCAAACGCCGTGCGGCATCGCCGCCAGAACACCATCCAACAGGGCCGCCCTTCGCCGCGCTTCATCCTCCGCGCGCTTGAGTTCGGTCAGGTCATCGATCTCGATGACGTAGCCGCCGTCGGACGCCGGAGTGGAGGTGGATCGCAGCACCTGCCCAGTCGGCCGTTCCCGGAACAACGAATGCGGCACGCTGCGGTCGAGCCCGAGGCGGCGTTGCACGAAATCGGGCGAATCGGCGTTGCGGTATTCGCCACGCGCTGCCAGCACCTCGTAAATTCGTCGCAAGGTCATGCCGGCGTGCAGCGACCCCGGGGCAGCGCCCAGCAACGCCTCATAGGCCGCATTATGCAGCGTCAGCTCGCGGTTCGGCCCAAAAGCTGCCACGCCACCGTGCAAGCCCTCAAGCACCGCCTGCACCTGGCGAGCGATGCGCATCGCCTCGGCCTCCGCGATCGCCGAAGCCGTGGCATCGATGGCGAGGCTGATGAACCCACCATCGTCGAGGGGTTCGCTCACGAGGTCGAAGATACGGCCGTCGCTGGTGCGGTTGACGCGGCGAAGGCTCTGTCTGCGGTCGAGCCGCAGGACTTCATCGGCACGTGCCTGCGTATCACCGTCGCCGAACATCCCGCTGAACGCGAGGAGCCGGGTCACTTCAGCAAGTGTCACTCCCGGTGGCAGGCTTTGCCGTTCGATTTCCGCGGAACTAAAGACGGCTTCGGATGCGAAGACGAGGCGGTGTGCCCCATCAAAGAGGAGAATGCCCGCCGGCAGCCGATGCAGCGCGTCGGCCAAATTCACCCCAGGGCCGCACGGCGCCGGGCGCAGATGGGACGAGCCCGCTGGTGGCGTCCTGACCAGATCATCGCGTTTCATCTTGCTGCGGCCGCTGAAGCCGGCCCCTTGTCGCGCCGGAGCCCATGCATCGCCGCCAATGCAGCCGCCAGAACCGCCACGGCCACCGCCTGATGCAGGGTGCCGAGCCCGACCGGCACCCGGTAAAGCAATGTCGCGATGCCGAGAGCATACTGCAGCCCGACGACCGCGCCCAGCGTCAAAACGGCCGTGCGGGCAAAGCCGGGCACCAACGCGCGCCAGCCAACGCCTGCCGCCAAAAGCGCGACCACGACAGCCAGCGTTGCCAGCACGCGATGGTGGAACTGAACCGTAGCGATGTCGGCCGTTACGCTTCGCCAGCCTTCGGTCAGATAGCCTGGCGGAACGAGGCGCCCCTCCATCAATGGCCAGGTATTGAAGTCAAGACCCGCCCGCAGTCCGGCGACGAAGCCGCCTGCCAACATGGTCAGCACAACCAAGCCTACTGTGGCGTGAAGCAGAAAGCGCAGCGACTTCGGTGCCGCGGCGCGCACGGCGCCCGCGGGTCGAAGCAACCCCAGGGCGGTCCACAGAACGACTGAAAACAGGACCAAGGCCAGCCCAAGATGAAGCACCAGCCGATAGGGCGAGACGCTGGTCCGCTCATCCTGGAACCCGCTGGCCACCATGAACCACCCTACCGCCCCTTGCAGCCCGCCCAGGAGCAGCAGCAGCATTAACCGCGGCAGCAAACCCACGGGAATTTGCCCCCGTATCCAAAACACCAGCATAGGCAGGGCGAAAGCCAGGCCGATCAAACGGCCCCAAAACCGATGCAGCCATTCGAGCCAGAAGATCCGTTGGAAGCCTTCCAGGCCGAAGCCTGCGTTGACCAGAGCGTATTGCGGAACGGTGCGGTACAGGTCGTAAAGGCGTTGCCATTCGCCTTGAGACATCGGCGGCAGGACGCCCGACAACGGCGCCCATTCCATGATAGACAGACCCGAACCGGTGAGCCGCGTCGCTCCGCCGATGGCGACCATGACCCAAATCAAGCCACTGACGGCCAAAAGCCAGAACGCCACGGCCCGGGGACGGGCGTTGGCTGCGAGGAGCGGCGAGGCCGCAGTGGAGGTCGGAGCATCAAATGGCATGGTACCGGGCAATATAGTGCGGCTTTGGGCCGGCGCACATGGTAGCAAACGAATGGCGTTGCTGGCGGTGGTCCTCAAGGGATGCCCCGCCCCGATACACCCCACTCGTCGGGCTCGGCCGTCCGGCGCCAACTTCGATTGTGGTCCGCGAAAGGTTGTCTCCAGATCACGTCCGGCTTGCCCGGCCGGGCCGCCCCCTGCTACCGGCAGGGGCGGGTCAGGTGGGCCCGGATCCTCCCTGCCCGACGCTTGCGGAAAAGCGACACCGCCTTGATAGACCGCCCTGCTGACAGTCGTTCCGAGTCTGATGTCGTTCTTTCTTCCGGAAACCGTACCGACGAAGCCCCACTTGTGTCGGTCGTCATCCCGATGAAGAACGAGGTGGCCAACGCGGCCCCGCTGCTTGCCGAGATCGCGACTGCCTTGCGCGAAACGTCGCATGAGGTGATCTGCGTCGATGATGGCGGCACTGACGGCACCGATGCGGTGCTGGCCGCCGCCGTCGCCGCCGACCCGCGGGTGCGGGCCTGGCGGCACATGGTCTGCTGCGGTCAGTCTGCGGCCATCGTCTCGGGCGTCCGGGCCGCGCGCGGCCGGTGGATCGCGACCTTGGATGGCGACGGGCAGAACGATCCGGCCGACATCCCCCGCCTTCTCGCGCGTGCCTTGGCCGAGGCCGAATCGCCAGGGGGTGACGTGCTGGTTGCCGGCCATCGGGTCAACCGCCGCGACACGCGGGTCAAGCGCGTGACCAGCCGGATCGCCAATCGAATCCGTGCGGGGCTGCTCGGCGACGCCACGCCCGATACCGGCTGCGGGCTGAAGGTATTTCCGCGCCACCTGTTCCTGGAACTGCCGGCGTTCGACCACATGCACCGGTACCTGCCGGCGCTGGCGTTGCGAGCCGGGGCCCGGGTGGTCAGCGAACCGGTGAATCACCGGCCTCGGCTGCGCGGCACCAGCAACTACGGAACGCTGGACCGCCTGCTGGTCGCTTTCATGGATCTGGTCGGCGTGATCTGGCTGCAACGCCGCTGGCGCCGGCCGGTCGCGACCCGCCTGCCGCTCGTGCTGTGACCGGGCCGGCGGCCGCGGCCAGGCGGCGCGAGTCCCTGATTAAGCTGCTGGTGCTGGCCTTGGGCTTGGCCGCGGGGGGCTGGCTGCTCCGTACCTTGGGGGTCGCCCCCGGCACGGCATGGGCCGACCAGTACCTGACCGGCGGCGGATTGGCGGCCGAGGTGCTGTTCGTCGCCGCGGGGGCCTTGGTCTCTGCCGTCGGTGTGCCGCGGCAAGCGGTGGCGTTTGTCGGCGGGTATGCGTTTGGCGCGGCGGTTGGCACCGGACTGGCGCTCGCCAGCCAGGTCGTCGGCGCGTCCATGGCCTATTTCTGGGCGCGAATGGTCGGGCGGGGCTGGGCGGAACGCAGGCTCGCCGGGCGGTTCGGCCCGCGCATTCGGCCGCTGCGCGATACGCTGGTCAACAATCCCTTTGGCGCGACACTGGCGCTGCGGCTGCTGCCGATCGGCAACAATCTGGCGCTGAATCTCTTGGCGGGCATGGCTGGCATCGCGGCGGTACCTTTCCTCGCCGCGTCGGCTGTCGGGTACCTGCCACAGACCGTGATTTTCGCACTTTTGGGAAAGGGCGTTCGGGTGGACGGCGTCTGGCAGATGGTGCTGGCCGGGGTGCTGTTTGCTGTCGCCGCGCTGATCGGGCTTTGGCTTCTGCGCCGGCATCGCGCCGGGCGGGTCATGGAGGAATGAGTTTTTCGCAGCCGGCCGCCCACCATGCCGTGTCGATGGCAGATTGCTAATCTGGCGCGATCCGGAATCGCACCCGACGCGCCGCAAAGTCGGATATCGCAGGCGGAAGCAGGTCCAGCAGCCGCAACCCCAGCGCCAAAGGCCAGGGAAAAGTCAGCCGACCATGACCGCGTAAGATCGCCGCATGGCAGCGCGCGGCTGCGTCCTCCAGCGAAACCGCCCCAGGCTGGCTGCCAAGGAATCGCCGGCTCATGCTGCTTTCGAAAAAGCCCGGGCACAGCACCGTTACCCTTACCCCCGAGGGTCGCAACTGCGCGCGCAGACCCTCGCCATAGGCCCGCAACCCCGCCTTACTCGCACAATACACCGGAATATCGGGCAGGCCGCGCAGCGCCGAGATGGATGCGACCAAAGCTATCCGCCCACCACCCGCCTTCGCCATGGCGGGCCACAGCGGTTCGATCAGGTTCAGAGCCCCTTGCAGGTTCACGCCGATCTGGCGGGTGGCGCTTTCCAGCCCCTCGGGGGCGCCGTCAGGCTGGGTACCGCCCGACACGCCGGCATTGGCGATCGCGCCATCGATGGGCGCGACCGCCCGCCACGCTTCCAACACCGCACCGAGACCGGGCGCGTCGCGCACATCCAGCGCTTCGGTCGCCACGCTGGACCCAAGCGCGAGGCAATGGGCGGCCGTCTCTGCCAGGCCCTCGGCCGAGCGCGCGATCAGCCCAAGCCGCACGCCCGGGGCAGCGAACCGCCGGGCGAGCGCCGCCCCCAGCCCGCGCGAGGCACCGGTGATGACGATATGCGAAAGGGTCACGAAAGCCCGCCCATCCGGGTGAAGAATCGCGTGACAACCCCCTGTAAGCCACGATGGATGGTCCACGGTGAGGCCCGCCATAGCGACGCGTCGGCCAGGCGGTCGAGCAAGATCTCCGGCCCGCAGGGCAACCGCGTCACCGGATCCAGATAACGCGGGTAGAGGATCAGCATCCCCGCGATCAGTTCATCGAGGCTCAATCGGCGCGTGCGGCGGGCAATAGGATCCCGATCCTCGGTCAGGCCCCAGCCGGCATAGGCGGGCTGGCCCCATGCGGTGACGGGCACGTCGCGCATTAGTGCCTCGAACCCCGACAGGGATGTGATCGTATGCAACGCTTGCACATGCGGCAGTAGCGCGGGCAGGGGCGTGTCGGTGACGACGGCATCGGCCAGACGCAGCAGATCAGCCTGGCCGATCCGACCATGGCGATACCCCGCGACCAGGTCGGGATGCGGCTTGTACAGGATGAAGGCGTCGGGCTCGTCCGCCCGCACCGCGCGCAACAGGCCGAGATTGCCGCGGACCGGTCCGGTCACCGCGCGCATCGAGGCATCGTCCTCGACTTGGCCCGTGACCAACACAATGCGACGCCCAATCGGCAGCGGCGGAACCGGGTGCGAAGGCAAATTATATTTGCTTATACCGCGCCTGACGATTGTGGCCCTCAACGCGACCGCCCGGGCCAGGACGGCGGCCGGGAATTCCGCGTCCTGCAACAAGCATTCGAGGTCGGATGGCCGAGAGGGGTCGTAGTGCACCCCCTGGCTGTCCAGGCACCACGACGCCCCCGGCAGGAAGCGCGCCCCGAGGCCGCTGCCTCGCACGAATCCGTCCTCGAGCCGCAGCAATGGTACGTCGGCCGCGGCCGCGGCGGCGGGCAGCGAGGGCGGCATCCCGCTGGCCCAGGCAACGAGGGCGCCCCGGGCCTTTACCGCGCGTTTCAGCGCGGCGCCCGGGGCCGTGCAAAAAGCGGGCGCGCCGCGGATGGACGCAAAGAGCGGGGCGAGCGAAGCGCGCTTCCAAACAGGGATGCCGGTCACGGCCGCGACCTGCCGGTTCTGCGTCGCGACCAGGCGCCATTGGGCCAACAGGGCCAAGCCGGCGGCCGGCGGGATTGGCGTGCCATGGAACGGACACGTCCAGACGGTGGCCGCCAGGGCCGTGATCCAGTCGCCAATAGCGTCGCGCGGCCTGCCTTCGACGAAGAGCGAAATAGCGGGAGTGCCGACCTTGTTGATTAGCCCGGCGGCGCCAGCGAGGGCCGCGATCGGGTCGGGCAGGGTATGGTCCGCCGCCAGCAGATGAATTTCGGCGGCTGCATCCAGCAAAGTCCAGGCGCCGAGCCGGTGTGGCAGCACCTGCGCGCCGGGCCAAGCGGCCAGCGCCGGCCGTGCCCGGAGCGGGGCCGAAGGATGCGGCAGAACCAGCACGGGGCGGCCATAGGCGCGGGCCACCGCCTGGGTCACCGCGGCGCCGATACGTGCTGCCAGATCTGCGCGCGCCATGGCGTCCTTCCGACGCGTGCAGGGATCCATCACTACGATTGCGCCGTGGCGCGCGACGCCAAGGGCGGTGTGCCCTGGGTCGGGCAAGTCGGGTGGCCCGCCCAGGCGATGGCCGCGGACCAGGGCAGCCAAGGTAGAGGCGGAGTGGGCGGCGGTCGCACAAGCTGGCGGCACGCCGATAGCTTGTGGTCCCCAGGTCGCAACGACCCCCCAGCGGCGCCCAAAGCGTTGCGGCGGAAACAGTGATGGGCCAAGGCCGGCATCGGCCGGCCGCGTCATCTCGGCATGGGGGGATTGCTGGTGACTAGCATCATGCGGCGGCGGTAGCACGTCCCGCGTGTAGGCGTCACGGCGGCGCCCCGCCAGCGCCCGCGGGTCACGAAGATTTTTTGCGATGCAAGGAAATTGCGCTATTAAGTCCCCATGTCGATTTCATCCCTTAGAGTCACGTCGCAGGTCCGTGCTGTCTCCTTGCTTGGCGCCCTGGTGGGTTCCCTGCTGACTGCAGGCTGCAGCGGGGGCATGTCGAGCGTCTTCGGCGGAGGCGCCGCAGTGGAGGCCTCGGCCGTCCCGGCTGCACCTATGGACGCGGTAGCGGCCTTCGCCGCCCGCGCGGTGCCTGGCGACCAGGATCGGGTTGTGCTGCCGACCGGCGGCGTGAACCGCGGCGGCCTCGTCACGGTCCGCTTGGCCCGGGCTTGGAATGCAGCCAGCGGGCGTGAATGCCGCGAAGTGCAGGTAGGAAGTCCGCGTGAGTTGCGGTCCCAGGTCTATTGCCAGGATGGCGCGCGTTGGGTGCAGGCACGGCAACTTTTGCTTGGTGGCGTCGCGGCAGGCCGCCCGTGAGCGACGGGGCCGGCATCCGTTTTTCGCGCGAAGGCACCCTTGGCGCGATGCTTGCTACCCGACAGCGGGTGATCGGCGCACTGTTGATGCGCGAACTCCAGACCCGGTTCGGTCGCAGTAATTTTGGTTTCCTCTGGCTGTTTTTCGAGCCGATGCTTTTGGGCGGCTTGATTGGCGGCATTCACGTCGCCCAAGGCGGCGATCATGACATGGCCGGAATGCCAGGCGTCTCCACCCTATTCTTCTTCATCGTCGGTTACATCCCATTCTTTATGTTCCGGTCAATTTTTGGTCGTGCTCCTTCGGCAATACAATCTAACTTGTCGCTTCTGTATCATCGCGATGTGCTTCTAGTTGACATCCTAATCGCACGCAATTTGATCGAATATTTGGCGATCTGTGGCGTGCTGGTGGTGATGCTGGGCTTGGGGGCCTGGGTAGTGGGCAATGTTCCCGATAGCCCATTGAAACTCGTGGTGGCGCTGGTGCTGATGGCGCTGCTTTCACATGGCCTGGCGATGATCGTCGCCGCGGCGGCTGGGGTCAGCGAACTCACCGAACGCATCGTCCATCCGATGACCTACATTATGATGCCGCTGTCCGGCGCGTTTTTCATGGTCGACACGCTGCCGCCTGGCTTGCAGGAGGTCATGCTGTGGATTCCACTTGTCAGCATAAACGAGTTGGCGAGGGAGGGGCAGTTCGGTGGGTTGGTGCGTGCGCATTATGATCTTGCTTACGTTGGCCAGTGGATACTCGCCAGCAATTTCATCGGGTTGATGGCGCTGCGGGTCGCACGCCCGCGGCTCCATATGTACTGATGGCGGCGATCGATGCTCTTGCTGGAGAATGTCTGGAAGGCGCATCCGGTGCGCGGCGGCATGCGGAATGTCTTGCAAGGCATCGACATGCGGATCGATCGCGGCGACGCGCTTGGCATCCTCGGGCGGAACGGTGCCGGCAAGTCGACCTTGCTGCGCTTGCTGGGCGGGGTGGATATGCCAAGCCACGGGCGGATCACGCGCACCATGACGGTATCCTGGCCACTGGGCTTCGGCATCGGTGTACAGGCCAGCATGACAGGCGCCGACAATGCGCGCTTCGTCGCCCGTCTTTACGGCCTTGGCATCCCCGAGACTCTGGAGAAGGTCGAAGCCTTCGCCGAACTCGGCCCGTATTTTCACGAACCCGCGCGCAACTATTCCTCAGGCATGATGGGTCGGCTGCTGCTTGGCCTGTCGTTTGCAATGGAATTCGAATGTTACCTGGTGGACGAAATTGTGGGTGCGGGCGATGCCCGCTTCACGGAGAAATGCACCCTCGCTTTCGAGGAGCGTCGCGACCGGGCAGCTCTTGTCATGGTTACTCACAGCATGGAGCTGGTGAAGCAATACTGTCGCCGCGCTGCCGTGCTCCACGAAGGAAAGCTGAGGTTTTACGATGACCTCGATGAAGCGATCGCTGCCTATATCGCCCTCTGACGACACGGCTGCTGGCCAGTCGCGCGTGC
Source organism: Acetobacterales bacterium (assembly GCA_038249305.1). Lineage (GTDB taxonomy): Bacteria > Pseudomonadota > Alphaproteobacteria > Acetobacterales > Acetobacteraceae > Humitalea. Next base: position 12,519 of record JBBRWI010000026.1, on the reverse strand, counting down.
AGCCCGCACCCGCGATCACCCCGCCAACGGTGTTCGAGGATGCGGCCGGCCTGCTGCCGACCGTGAAGCCCCTGTCTGCCGCCGCGCCGACAGGCCTGGCCCGGACACCCGAGCCAACCTCACTGCCACCATCCGCGTCGCTGGCGCCGATGCCACCCCTTGCGCGACAAGCGCCGCCAACCTTGCCCGTAGTGCCACCGCCGTCGCGGGACGCCCCGCCCTTGAATGAACGGCCAATCCCGATCCATCCACGGGTGAAGGCGGCACCGTCGCCGCGGCGCCCGACCGGCATCGAACGCTTCGTCATACGACGCAAGGGCCTGTTTGTTTTCGTCATATTGCCGCTGCTGATCATGGCAGCCTACCTTTATGGGATCGCGGCACCGCAATACCTCTCCGAGAGCAAGTTCCAGGTCCGTGGCAGGATCGCGGGTCCATCGATGGGCAGTGGCCAGGGCGGCGCAATCGGGGCGCTCATGGCGGGCGGTTCAAGCTTTTCGTCGATGCCGACCGAGGCGCTCGCGGTGCGTGACTTCCTGATGTCGCACGACGCGGTGAACAGCCTTGTTGAGGCCCCTGGCGTGGTCAGCGTTTGGCGTCGGCCGGAGGCCGATCTCATCGCTCGCCTCTGGAGCGACACGCCTAGCGCCGAATGGCTGGTTTGGTATTTTGGGACAATGGTCAGCGTCGCTTCCGACCAGACGACGGGGATCACCACCATCCGCACCCGCAGTTTTCGGCCCGAGGACTCGCGTGCGCTGAACGCTGCCATGCTAGGCTTGGCCGAAGGGATGGTGAACCGTCTCTCCGAACGGGTGCGGGAAGACAGCTTGCACGTTGCCCGCCAGGAGATCGGCGTCGCCGAGCGGCGCGTTTCGGCGGCGCGGGAGCAGTTGCTCGTGTTCCGCGAACGCGAACGCTCCCTCGACCCAGGCGCTACTGCAGCGGCGGCACTGGTCTCGGTCGCCACACTGGAGCAGGTGCTGCTTCAGACGCGGGCCGAGATGCAGGAGAAATCCGCATTCATGCGCCGCGACAACCCATTGATCGCCAATCTGCGCAATCGCATCTCGGCGCTTGAGACGGAAATCGCCCAGGAGCGGCGCCGCACGACGGCCGGCGATTTGGCCCTGCCGCAACAGATTGCAGGCTACGAGCGGTTGCTGATGGAACGGGAGTTCGCTGACCGCCAACTTGCTTCCGCCACAGCATCGCTTGAGCAGGCCCGGGTTGAATCCGACCGTCAGCAACTTTTCCTGGCGCGTGTCGTCCAGCCGAACCTGGCTGAGTATCCGCTCTATCCAAGGGCTGCCTATATCCTGATCTCCACCGCCGCGGTGCTGCTTGTTTTGTATGGCATCGGTTGGCTGATCTACGCTGGGATACGTGAACATGCGTCTTGAAGGTTTGCGGCGCTCGGCGTTGGTGCGGCGTTGCCTCGCGGTGAACACAATGCCCCGCGGACTGTTGGTGGCGCTGATCGGGGCGGCTTTGCTGGCCGGTCCCGTCCAATCCCAAGGTCAGGTGCCCAACACCCCCAACGGGTTGGCGGGGCAAGGCCAGGGGTTTACCCCCGTACCGGGCGGCGCCAACGCGGGGTCCGGCACAGGCATGGGACAAAGCTTCGGCACCATCCCGGGCTTCGGCGGCGCCGGCAGCGCATCACAGGCGCCGATCATGCCGAACCTGCTGTCGGGCAGCGATCGCCCCACGGCGCGCCAAGGTTCCACCACAGAGGCCGAGGCTGGCCCTACCATCGTGGCTCCCTTGGGTGAGGTGGACCGCCGCCAGGGACCGCCGACCGTCGTTTTTGGCGCATCCTTGTTCTCCCGCCCGGTCAGCGTCTCCTCCGACGCGCCTAACCCGTCCTATGTGATCACGCCCGGCGATCGCATCAGCGTTCGCATATGGGGTGCCACCGAAGCCGAGGTCGCGGGCTTCGTCGATCCCGACGGCAATGTTTTCATCCCGACCATCGGCCCCGTGATGGTCGCCGGTACCCGGGCTGGCGACCTGCAGCGCGTGATCGAACAGCAGGTGCAGCGCATCTACACCCAGCAAGTCCAGGTCTATGCCGTGCTGGTCAGCGTGAACCGCATAGGCGTCTTCGTAACCGGAATGGTTCGTGCGCCCGGTCGCCACATAGGCCAAGCTTCAGATTCGGTTCTGGATTTCCTGTCACGCGCGGGCGGGGTTGATCCATCGCGCGGCTCCTTCCGCGACATCGAGGTCAAGCGCAACAACGGCCAGACCATCCGCATCGACCTCTACGCCTTCCTCACCCGCGGAACGCTGCCTGCGCTGCGCCTGCAGGAAGGCGACACCGTCGTGGTCGCCCGTCAGCGCGCAATGGTCAGTGTCGATGGCGCAATCCGCAACAACTACCTGTTCGAGATGGCCGGGCGCACCTTGCCGGGCCGCGAGCTCATCGAACTGGCTGGTCCGCTGCCCTCCGCGACCAACGTCGTGGTGCGCGGCACCCGCAACACCCAGCCCTGGTCACGCTATGCGACCATGGCCGAACTCGCTGGCTTGCAACTTCAGGACCAGGATTCGGTCACGTTCATCGCCGATGTACCGGCGCCCACCATCCGGGTCTCGATCGAAGGCAGCCGCATCGGCCCCTCCGTGCTGATCGCCGATCGTGACATTACCCTTTGCCAGATGCTTGATCACGTCGCGGTGAACCCGACGCTGGCCAATACAGCGGCCGTATTCCTGCTGCGACCCCGCCTGGCGGCAGCACAACAGCGTTCGATCAACGAGGCGCTCGATCGTCTGGAGCGGCAACTGTTCACCGCGACTTCGACCACGACGGGGGTGTCCACGATTCGGGCATCCGAGGCGCAACTGGTCTACCAATGGATCAGCCGCGGCCGCCGCATCCAGCCCGAAGGGCGCCTGGTCGCGGCCCGCGGCGGACGTTGCACCGACATCCGGCTGGAGGATGGCGACACCGTCGTAATCCCGGATCGGGTGGACACCGTCATGGTCGCCGGCGAGGTGGGCGCCCCACAGGCGGTCGTTTGGCGGCGCGACCGCCGCATCACGGATTACGTCCAGGCGGCCGGCGGGTTCAGCCTCCGCGGCGATGAGTCCAGGATCATCATCCGTCGCGCCAGCGGCGAGGTGGATTTAGAGCCAAGCGTCGGTCCCGCGCCGGGCGATGAGATCATCGTGCTGCCGCGCCTTGATCCAAAGAATTTCCAGATCGCGAGTGATTTCCTCAACGCGATCTTCCAGTCTGCCGTCATCGTGCGGACGTTCTCGAACAACTGACGCCCGTCCCGGCTCGGCGGGGTCAGTTCCGGTGACCTGGAACGAACCCCTCAACCAGCTCGGCAATGCGGCGGGGCTCAACCTGCTCCATCACCCGCCGCGCCAGGCGTGCGCAATCGCCGATGTCCAGACCGCGAACCACCTGTTTCACGCGTGGAATAGCCGAAGCATTCATCGACAGTGTCCGCAGGCCGAGCCCCAGCAGCAGCGGCGTCAGCCGCGCGTTACCGGCCATTTCGCCGCACAGGCTGACCGGCAGCCGCAGGCGCAATGCAGCCTCAGTGGCGAACTGAACCAGGCGCAGGACCGCAGGGTGCAACGGGTCGTAGAGATGGGCCACCTCCACCTCCGCGCGGTCAACGGCCAGCGTGTACATCGCAAGGTCGTTGGTTCCGATCGCGAAGAAATCCGCTTCAAGCGCGATGGCATCGGCGGCTAGAGCAGCACCTGGCGTTTCGATCATGGCCCCTAGCGGCGGCAACTTCTCGGGCAGGGTCACACCGCGACGGCGCAAGCGGCGGGCGACTCGCTCCATGATCTCACGTGCCTGGGCGACCTCGTCGGGGATGGTCACCATCGGCAGGAGGATACGAACCGGTCCGACCTCGGCGCCCACGCGCAGCATAGCGGCGAACTGCACCTCCAGCAGTTCCGGTCGCTTCAGCAGCATGCGTATGCCGCGCAGGCCGAGGGCCGGGTTGGGCCCCGTGTGCAGCGGCGCGATCCCCTCGGCCAGGGCCTGGATGTCCTTCTCCCCGCCCCAGTCCAGCACTCGAATCGTGACGGAATCCCCGGCCATGGCGGCCACGACCTGAGCGTAGGAGGCGTATTGCGCCTCCTCGTCTGGCAGATCCTCGCGGTTCATGAAAAGGAATTCGGTTCGCAGCAGCCCGATCCCGTGCGCGCCGGCCTGGGCTATCAGCGGAAGTTCAGCGGGTATCTCAAGATTGGCCTGCAACTCGATCAACTCGCCATCGGTTGTTTCCGAAGCCAGTCGTCGCAGCTTGCCGAGCTTGACCCTTTCGCGCGAGAACGCCGCCAGTGCGACCTTGCCTGCGGTCAGCGCGGCTGCCCCCGGGCGCAGCACCACAGTGCCTGCTGTCCCATCGACCACCATCTGGTCGCCCGGCTGCGCCGCTTCGGTCAGCCCGTGGCAACCCAGAACGGAGGGAATGCCCAGGGCGCGCAGCATGATCGCGGTATGGCCATCAGACCCGCCTTCCTCGGTCGCGACGCCCGCGATGCGGGTGGGGTCGAGCAGGGCTGCGTCGGCCGGCGTCAGCTCGTCGGCTAGCAGGATCGCGCCCTCTGGCACGTCCTTGAACGATCTGAATGGATTGCGGGTCAGGTTGCGGGTGAGCCGGCGGGCGATTTCGCGGACTTCCGATGCACGGCGGCGCAGTCCCGCCTTGTCGTCATCCTTTGCTGCCAGAATGATCGCGGCGATCGCCTCAGCCTCGTCATGCACGGCGGTTTCGGCGGCCAGCAGGTCGGTTTCTATCCGCTTTCGCGCGCCGCGAAGCAGGCGGCTGTCTGCCAGCATCATGAGGTAGGCGTCGAGCAGTGGCGCCAACTCCTCCTGCGCCTCCTCCGGCAGGATCGACAGACGGGCGCGCAGTTTGCCGACCTGCTTGCGGCTGATCGTGATCGCGCGTGCCAGGGCCTGGCGTTCGGTTTCAATCTCGGCGTGGGGGATGCTGCGGCGCGGCGCTTCGGCCGGCGCCTCGGTGGTGTCCCACACTGTGCCGATAGCGACGCCGGCACCGATTGGAATGCCGCGAAACAGGGCTTCCTTGGTGCGCTTGGCGGCGGCGGGCTTGCGGGGCGGATCAGTCTTCATGAAAGCCTGCCTCGATCAACCCGACGATGGCGTCCATCGCCTCACGTGCATCGAACCCTTCGACTTCTAATGCGATCTCGCTACCCTTTCCCGCGCCCAGCATCATCAGCCCCATGATCGATCCGGCCAGTACCGACTGCCCGTCGCGCGATACGGTCACAACGGCGGAAAAGCGTTCGGCGAGGGCCACAAGCTTGGCGGCCGCGCGGGCATGCAGGCCGCGGCTGTTGCGAATAATGAGCGTGCGATGCAGGCTGGTACCACTGCGGGTGGCGTCTCTCATGTCCTGACCCTCCGCCTGATATATAGGGCGATCGGCGACAATTGCGGGACCGTCCTGGTCGCGCCGTGTCGCCAAGCGCGGGCCCGCTTCAGGCGGCGCCTCGGTGCCGCATGGCGGTGGCCGTGGCGGGCAGGGCGGCTTCGGGTTTTGGCGCCCCATCGGCTTTCGGAACGCGCGCGCTGGTCATGTACTTACGCCCGGCGGCGACCGCCTGGTCCACCAAGTCCGGCAACGGAACGCTTCCGCGAAGCTTGGCTACCTTGACCAGCAGCGGCAGGTTCACCCCTGCGATGACTTCGACATCCGGCCGGTCCAGCACCGAACAGGCAAGGTTGGAGGGTGTACCCCCAAGCATATCCGTGAGCACCACCACCCCGTCACCGGAATCGACCAGTGCCACCGCCTCGCGCATGTCGCCGCAACGAACATCCACCCCGTCTTCCGGCCCAATGCAAAGGGTGATCATCTGAGCCTGTAGCCCCACCACATGCTCCATCGCCGCGCGTAATTCGAGCGCGAGGCGCCCGTGTGTCACCAGGATCATGCCGATCATGCGGCGCAGACCGAGGCGCCCGGCGCGGGTGTCGGTGGTTTAGCGGGGTCGTCCGCGATCGGGGACATGGCAGTGGCCTCCTTCGGGGCCGGGGCGGGAGGCGGTGTCGCGGACCAAGCCGCGCTTTCCCGGTGGATACATTCCACCCTCCAGCCATGAGATGCGAGATGCGCCGTTAGCCGTTCGGCGGCCAGCACGCTTCGGTGCCTGCCGCCGGTACAGCCGAAGGCGATGGAGAGGTATGTTTTCCCCTCCGCCGCGTATCGCGGCAAGAGCGAGTCCAGCAGCGCCGTCATGCCATGCCAGAATGGCGCCCAGCCTTGATCCGCGTCAATGAATGCAGCGACCGCAGGATCGCGCCCGGTCAGGGGCCGCAGGGCAGCATCGTAGTGCGGATTGCTCAGGAAACGCATATCCAGCACCACATCGGCCTCGCGCGGCAGGCCGTGCGGATAGCCGAAGGAAATCACGCTGATCGCCATGCCCGGGCCGGCATCGGGGCCGAAGCGGCCGGCAATCTGCCGGCGCAGATCCGGCAGCGGCAGGCCGGTGGTGTCGATCACCAGGTCGGCGGCCTCTCGAACGGGGGCGAGCAGGGCGGCTTCTGCCGCGATGCCCTCGGCAACACGGCCGCCGAGCGCCATCGGATGGCGCCGCCGGGTTTCCGAGTACCGCCTCTGCAGGGCGGTCTCCTCGGCCGTCGCAAAGACCAGCGTTACGTCCAGTTCCGGCCGCGCCTTCAGGCTGGCGGCCAGCACCAGCAGCGCGGTTGGGGTGAAGCTGCGCGTCCGCGTGTCCACGACTGCGGCCAAAGGGACATGGCGGTGTTCGAGGGCCGCGGCCTCCACCGCCGGCAAGGGCGGATTGTCCACCGCTTCGAAACCCTGGTCTTCCAGCACCCGCAGGATGCTGGCCTTGCCCGCCCCCGACAGGCCGGTCACGAGCACAACCCGGCGGCGATCGCTGATCATGCGGCGAAGGCGCCGACCGCGAGGCATCTTCGGCCGGCGGCACAGTCAAGCGCCGCGATGAGTTTTTGCGGCGCCGACGCATCTGTCGCATGCAGCGCCAAGCGCGGCACGCGGGCGGTGCCATGGGTCCAGACCGCCGGCATCGGCAGGCGGGGCGCTTCGGCGCGTTCGACGCAATCGATCACCAGTCTGATTTCGGCCGCTCCATGCGGCAGGCCGGTCAAGATTCCCAATCCGCGTATTTCCAGCATGCCGGCCAGTTCAGGCGGGGCATCGGCCGTGGCGATTCCATCCGCGTCCGTCAGCCGAACCTGATCATCGGCAATGAGACGAAAGCCATGGTCAAGCAGGCGCAACACGAGGTCGCTCTTGCCTGCTCCGGCGCGGCCGAGCAGCAAAACGCCCTCGGCTTGCCGCGCCGCAGCGGACCCGTGCAGAAACATGGTGAGCGGGCACTCCCGTTAACAGGATGAAATATGGCAGGAACCGGGCAGGACGGGAAGCGGCCCGGTGGGGTTGCGCTGGTGATGCCTGCTGAGGCATCTGAGGGGACATGTTAGCCTCGCTCCCCGATCCGAATTCGATCCGCGCGGCTGCCGCGCGCATTGCGGCGCATATCCGGCGCACACCTGTCCTGCGCCTGTCCGGGGCTTCCCTGGGGATCGCCAGCGACGTCGTGCTGAAGCTGGAACTACTTCAGGCGACGGGATCGTTCAAACCCAGGGGGGCGTTCAACCGAATGCTGTCGTTGCCCGTACCGGCGGCGGGCGTCATTGCAGCCTCGGGCGGGAACCACGGGGCGGCGGTGGCCTATGCCGCCCGGGTGCTGGGCCATCGGGCCGAAATTTTTGTCCCCGCCATTTCCGCCGCCGCCAAACAGGCGCGGATAGCGGCGGAAGGAGCGGCGCTGACCGTCGGCGGCGACACCTACGACGCGGCGCGCCTGGCCAGCGAGGCACGGGCGGCACAGACCGGCGCGCTGATCGTGCATGCTTATGACCAACCCGAGGTCCTGGCCGGGCAGGGCACCGTTGCCCTGGAATGGGCCGAGCAATCCCCGGAGGTGACGCATGCGCTGGTCGCGGTTGGCGGCGGCGGGCTGTTGGGGGGGATGGCTGCTTGGTGGGGCCGGCGGGTCGGGCTTGTGGCCGTGGAACCGCAATCCTGCCCGAAGTTCAACGCCGCCTTGCAGGCCGGCAGGCCGGTGCCGGCGGCGGTCGGTGGACTGGCCGCCGATAGCCTTGGCGCACGCGAGGTCGGTGGATTGATGTTTGCCATCGCCGCGCCGGTGATCGCCGCAGCCGTGCTGGTCCCGGATTCGTCCATTCGTGAAGCCCAGCGCCGGTTGTGGGACGCCGCCCGGGTGATTGCAGAACCGGGCGGGGCCGCAGCCCTTGCGGCGCTGATCTGTGGCGCCTGGGTGCCGCCTGCGGGCGCCGTGGTGGGCGTGCTGGTTTGCGGAGGGAACTGTGACCCCGGCAGCGTGGCGGGTTAACCCGCCATCACCGCGCGGCTGCCGATCAACCGGCCGCGTACCCGTGACGACAGCCAGTCGATTGCCGAGACCAGCAGGATCATCAGGATGATGATGAAGGCGACCTCGTCCCAATGGCGCACGCGGATGCGTTCGGCGATCTGCAGCCCGATCCCGCCGGCGCCCACGACGCCGAGGATGGAGGCGGAGCGCACGTTGCTTTCAAAGAAATACAGCGCCTGGGACAGCATGATGGGAAGCACCTGCGGCAGCAGGCCGAACCGGATCGCGAGCAGGCGCGACCCCCCGGCGGCGGTGATGCCTTCTGCCTGTTTCTTCTCGGCGTTTTCGATCGCTTCGGCGTAGAGCTTGGCCAGCACCGCAATGTCGGCGGTCGCAATGGCCATGACCCCGGCCAGCGGACCGAGGCCGACCGCGCGGACATAGGCGAGCGCCCAGATCAACTGGTCCACGCCGCGAAAGCCGTCGAACACGCGACGGACGGAAAACCGCAGCAAGGTCGCGGTGACCACGTTGTTGGCGCCCAGAAACCCGAGCGGCACGGCGACCAGGGCGGCGACGAAGGTGCCGAGAAAAGCCATAGCCAAGCTTTCGGCAAGGCCCTTCAGGATCTCAACCCATTGGAGGCCGGGCGAGGGTGGGATCATCAAGCTTACGATGACACCGAGGCCCGACAGACCGTTCCAGATGCGCTGGGGGGTCACGTCGAACCAGGCCAGGGTGAAGACCAGCCACAACGCGAAGGCGGTCCAGAGCAGAGCGCGCTTGACCGCAGCCCCGGGCCCGCCACCGAAGGCCGCGGGCGTGCGGGCACGCCAGCGCTTGATATCGGCCTCGCTCATGCAGCCCCCTCGATCACCCGGCGACGCAGGCGTTCGGAGACCAGGTCGATACTGCACACTGCCAGGATGACCAGGACGATGATGGCGCTGATCTCGTCGTAATAGTTGAAGGAGATGACGTGGTAGAGTTCCTCGCCGATGCCACCGGCGCCGACGAAGCCGATCACGCTGGCTGATCGCACGTTCACCTCGAAGCGCAGCAACGCGTAGGAGATGAAGTTCGGCAACACCTGCGGCAGGATCGCATAGCGGCAGGCCTGGGCCCAGGTGCCGCCGGCGCTGCGCACGCCCTCCCACGGCCCCATTTCAGCGTTTTCGACGACTTCGTAGAATTGTTTGCCGAGCGCCCCGCTGCTGTGCAGCGCGATGGCCAGGATGCCGGCCAGGGCACCGATGCCAAAGGCCCAGACGAAGATCAGCGCATAGACAATTTCCGGCACTGTTCGGGTCGCTTCCAGCAACCGTCGGGTCAGTTGGAAGGACAGTGCGCTGCGGGCGAGATTACGCGAAGCGGAAAAACACAGCAGCAACGCCACGACCAGACCCATCAGGGTGGCGAGCGCGGCCATCTGCGCGGTTTCAAACAGCAGCAGCAACCATCTGTCGGCACGATAGAACCAGGCCGCAAAACTGCCCTCCGTCTCCCAGTCGGCAAAGAGATGCTGCCATTCCAGGGTCGGCGCGATGCGGACGAAATATTCGCCCGCACGCGGGATGCCGGCCCAGAGCGCGCCCGGCGAGACTTCCGAAACCCAGCCTGACAGCAGCAGGCAGAGCGCCAGGACGACGACGCTGCCCAAGGTGGCGGCACGCCGTTGCCGGCGTGCCTGCTGGAACGCCGCCTCGCCATTGGCGACGGAGGCGTCGAGGGCGGTCGCGATCAGGAAACTGCCCTCCGGGTCGTGATTACGAGCGGCGGCGACGCTGGGCCGCTTCGTCAATCCGCAGATCCACGATCAGTTGGTAGTCGGCGTGGGTCACTTCGCGGTAGCCGGTGCCGCCGCCACGCTCAACCTCGCGATAGATCTGCGGATGCGACTTCGGCAGAGCCAGATGGAACATCTTCAGGTCCTCCTTGAAGGCGGCAGGCAGGACGGTGCGTACTGTCAGCGGCCCGTTCGGGATCGGCGGCGAACGCCAGATCACGCGCAGGTCGCGCATATTCAACATGCCCTTCTGCACCATCGCCTGCAGATTGCCGCGCGAAAAGCCCAAGGCCTCATCGCCCTGGCCCGAGGCCCAGGTCACGGATGCGTCATACTGGCGCTGCAGCACCGCGACCACCGCCTGCTCATGCCCGCCACCGAAGCCGGTGCGGGAGAAGTATTGGCCGCTCTCGACGCCAAGGCCCTGCTGACGCAGTGCGAAGCGTGGGATCAGGTAGCCCGAGGTCGAGTTCGGATCGGCCCAGGCCAGGCTCTTTCCGCGCATCTGCTCGAGGTTGGTGATGCCGCTGTCGGCGCGCACCACCATCACCGCGATGTAGGTGATCGAGCCGTCGATCTCCTCCGAGGTCAGGATCGGCTCGACCCCGCCATTCGTGTCGAGCCAGGCGCCTGCGTAAACGGAGGCGCCCATGCTCGACGCCTCGATCTGGCCGGCCGAGAAAGCCTGCAGCACGCCGGCGTAGTCGGAGGCCGGGAAGAGGCGCACCGGCACCTTGAAGGTCTCTTCGAGCAGCGCGCGATAGGCGCCGTAGCGGCCCATGCGGTCCGCCTCGTTCTCACCGCCCAGCAGGCCGATCCGAATCTGCGGCACCTGGGCGGCCCAGGCGCGCGGGCCGGCCGCCGGCATGGCGATGCCGGCATCCAGCGTCCGGCGCATCGGGGCGGCGGCGGGCGCGGTTTGGGCGAGGGCGGCAGCGGGCAAGGCCGCGCTGGCGGCGAGGAGAAGGCGACGGGTGAACATGCTGGGTGCTCCGTTGATGTTGGTGGCGGTCATGCGCGAGGCGCGGCCGGAGTCAGGCGGGGAGGGCCGCGACGGCGGCGGCGCGCGATGCTCGCGATGGGGTGATGGAAGCCAGGGCCTCCTCCTCGAACTCGGCCTCGCTGACGCCGTAGATGTCGCGCACGGCGTCGGATGTAAGGGCCGACGGCGTGCCATCGAACACCACCCGCCCGGCCTGCATCGCGACGATCCGGTCGCAATAGGTACGCGCGGTGTCGAGGTGGTGCAGGTTGCACAGCACGGTCAGGCCTTCGCTGCGGTTCACGTCGCGCAGGGCATCCATGACCACCTGGGCGTTGCGCGGATCGAGGCTTGCGATCGGTTCGTCGGCCAGGATGATGCGCGGCTCCTGCAGCAGGGCGCGGGCGATCGCAACCCGCTGCTGCTGCCCGCCCGACAGCGTGTCCGCCCGCTGCAACGCCTGTTCGGCCAAGTCAAAGCGGTCGAGCGCAGTCAGCGCCATGGCCCGTTCGGCGGCGGTGAAACGGCCGAGCAGGGAGGAGAGCACGGGACGGTGGTTCAGCCGCCCGACCAGCACATTTGTGAGCACCGGCAGGCGCTGAACGAGGTTGAACTGCTGGAAGATCATCGCACAACGGGTGCGCCAGTCGCGCAAGCTCTGGCCTTTCAGCGCCGTTATCTCGACCCCATCGTGCAGGATGCGGCCCGAGGTCGGCTCGGTCAGCCGGTTGATCATGCGCAGCAGGGTGGATTTGCCGGCGCCGGAGCGGCCGATCACCCCCACCATCTGTCCGGCTGGAAAGGCCAGAGACACATCATCGACAGCGGTTCTTTCGCCAAAGCGGCGGGTAATGGATTGGAGTTCCAGCATGGTGGCGTCCTTGAGCGGCGCGGTAGATACTGGCCGATGACGACAGACGGATGACAGAAATACGACAAAGACGTTGCGGCTTGCGTCATCCGGCGGCTGCCGCCAGCCTTACGTCCGGATCAAACGGGAACCACCCAAATGAAATGCTTTCTTTCGCGCCGATTGGTGCTCTCAGCAGCCGTTGCGGCACCTTGGGCCGCCCGCGCCCAGGACGCCTGGCCCAGCCGCCCGATCACTCTGGTCAACGGATACGCCCCTGGCGGGCTGACCGACATCAGCACCCGTGCCATCGCCGAGCGCCTGTCGCGCGAATTGGGGCAGGCGATCGTCGTGGACAGCCGCCCGGGTGGGGCCACCAGCGTCAGTGCGACCTTGGTGGCTGCCGCCCGGCCCGATGGATACACACTGCTGATGGGGGCGACGTCACTGGCCATCAACCCGGCCCTGCAACCGAACCTGACCCCGCGGGACCCGATG
>JBBRWI010000025.1:0-27543 GCA_038249305.1 Acetobacterales bacterium | reverse complement strand
GTCGTTCCGCTTCTTCCGCCCGGCCTCGACCGAGACCCGGCTGAACGCTGCGGCACTGGCGGCGCTGGATGCCGTCGGCCTCGCGCATCGCGCAGCCGTCCCCGCCGGGTCGCTCAGCCACGGCGAAAAGCGCCAGTTGGAGCTGGCCATCGCGATCGCCACGGCACCCAGGCTGCTGCTGTTGGACGAACCCCTGGCCGGCGCCGGGCCGGAGGACACCGAACGGCTGATCGGCATCCTGCGCGGTCTGACCACCCAATATGCGATCCTGCTGGTCGAACACGACATGCAGGCCGTCTTTGCCCTGGCCGACCGGATTTCGGTGCTGGTCTATGGCCGGCTGATCGCGACCGGCGATGTCGCGACCATCCGGGGCGATGCCGCAGTGCGCGCCGCCTACCTCGGCGAAGACGAGGCCGCCTGATGCTGGGCCTACAAAACCTCACCGCCGGCTATGGCGAAAGCCAGGCGCTGTTCGGTGTCGAGGTGTCGGTCGCCGCCGGTGAAGTCGTGACCCTGCTCGGCCGCAACGGCATGGGCAAGACGACCACGGTGCGCGCCATCATGGGGCTGCTGCCGAGCGTCGGCGGGCGCATCCTGGGCGGCGCACTGACCTTCGACGGCGCGAGCCTGGTGGGCCTTGCGCCGCATCGCGTCGCGCAGCGCGGCCTGGGCCTGGTGCCCGAGGGCCGCCAGATCTTCCCGACCCTCACCGTCGAGGAAAACCTGGTCGCCACCGCCGCCGACCGCGACGGCCGCGGGCGCTGGACGCTGGCGTCGATCTACGCCTTCTTCCCCCGCCTGCGCGAAAGGCGCACCAATGCCGGCGCGAAACTGTCGGGCGGCGAACAGCAGATGCTGGCGATCGGGCGCGCGCTGATGACCAACCCGCGCCTGCTGATCCTGGACGAGGCGACCGAGGGCCTGGCCCCCATCATACGCGCCGAGATCTGGGCCGTGCTGGCGCGGCTGAAGGCCGAGGGCCAGGCGATCCTGCTGATCGACAAGAACCTGGGCGCGGTCATGCGCCTGGCCGACCGCCATGTCGTGATCGAAAAGGGCCGCACCGTCTGGACCGGCAGCAGCGCGGCCCTGGACGCCGATCCGTCCGTGCGCGACGGTTATCTGCATCTTTGAAGGGGGCAAACGCATGACCGAAACCGCAGGCATCACCCAGGCAGGCATCACCCAGGCCGGCACCGGGCTGGACGGCACCGTCTGGAACATCCTGGGCCAGACCTACTACCCCAAGCAGGCGACCGAGGACTGCTTCGCCTTCGAGGCCGTGAGCCCCCCCGGCACCTTCGTGCCGCCGCACATCCACCCGACGCAGGATGAATACATCCTGATGCTGGAAGGCACCTGGAACCTGATCCTCGATGGCCAGAAGCACGTCGCGAAGGTCGGTGACCTGGTGCGCATGCCTCGCGGCATCATGCATGGCTATTTCAACGACAGTGCCAGCATCGGCCGCGCCTTCTTCTGGGTCACGCCGACGCGGCGGTTGCATGACCTGTTCCGCGCCATTCACAACGTGCCCGACCCGGCCGAAGTGATGCGGCTGTCGGCGCTGCATGAGGTGGATTTCCTGCCGCCACCCCCATGAAGTTCCGGGGCTGATGGCCGACCTGCGCGGGGCGCTGCCCTCGGACGCCGCCGACCTCGCGCGGCTGTTGGGCACCAACCCGCGCGCGATGACGCTGCGGCTGGAGGCCTTTTCCCACGACCCGTCCGGGACCGTGCTGGTGGCCCTGGGCTGGACCGGCGCGGTGGTGGGCGTCATCGCCCTGCATTGGGCTCCAAGCCTGGGCTGCGACCGTGCGGTGGCGCAGATCAGCGTGCTGATCGTCGCAGAAGACGAACGCCGCCAGGGGATCGGCCGCGCCCTGGTCAAGGCCGCCGCGCAATCGGCCCGCGTCGCGGGGTGCGACACGATGCAGATCGTCGCACCCGACGCCGCGCCGTTCCTCGACGCTTTGGGCTTCGTCGCTACCGGGCCGTCGCTGTCGCGCCGCCTGCGGAAGCAGGCGTGACGGCAAACCCCGCCATCGCGGCATAGCCGCCGGCGATGGCGGCGAGATCCTCGCGCGCGATCACGTCTTCCAGCCGCGCGAAACCATCGGGCGCGCGTTCGCTGACGACATCGACCACACGCTCGGGTCCACCCCGGCGGTTGCTTTCGACGATGGCGGCGGTCTTTGGGCGGCGTTCGGCGTCGTAGGCCGCCAGGGCATCCGGCACGGCCGCCCCATTTAGCAATGCTGCCAGGCAGCGTGCGTCCAGGATTGCCTGCGAGGCGCCGTTCGATCCCACCGGATACATCGGATGCGCCGCATCGCCGAGCAGGGTCACGCGCCCCGAGGTCCACCACGGCAGCGGGTCGCGGTCGCACATCGGGTATTCGAAGAATTCCGGCGTGGCGCGGACCAGGGCCTCGACATCCAGGAACGGCAGGCGAAAGCGACGGACATGCGGCAGCACCTCGTCGAGGTGGCCCGGGCGCGACCAGTCCTCGCGCCGCGGCGGGGCGGTGCTGCCGTCGCCCTGGCGCACGCAGACGACCCAGTTGGTCAGCCGCGTGTCGGGGCGGCTGCCGGCGGCGATCGGGTAGAGCACCAGTTTTTCCGCCATGTCGCCGGCGATGGCCATGACGTCGCCACCCTCATAGGCCGGCCAGTCCACCGCCCCGCGCCACATCTGGATGCCGTTCCAGCAAAGGCCGCCATCATCGGGATGCAAGGTGCGACGGATGATCGAATGGATGCCATCGGCGCCGACCAGGGCAGTGCCGGTGGCGCTGCGGCCATCGGCGAAGTCTGCGGTCACGCCATCGGCGGTTTGCCGAAACGTCGTCAGTCGCGCGCCGCTGACCAGTGCGGCATCGCCCAGGCGCGCACGCACCGCCGCCCACAGCAGGCCGTGCAGGTGGCCGCGATGGATGCTGAACTGCGGCACGTCATGCCCGGCGTGCGTGCCGCGCGGCTCGGTCCAGATCGCCTGGCCAAAGCGGTTCAGGTAGCGCAGTTCCCGCGTACGGATCGCGCAGGCATCCAGGCCCGGCAGCAGCCCCAGCGCTGCCAGTTCGCGGATGGCATGCGGCAGCGTGTTGATGCCGACGCCCAACGAGCGGACTTCGTGCGCCGCTTCGAACACCGTGCAGGGCATGCCGCGTTCGTGCAGCGACAGCGCGAGCGTCAGCCCGCCGATGCCGCCGCCGGCGATCAGGATGGTCATTCGGCGGCCTTGGCGAAGGTGGGCACGGTTGGCTTCGCGCGGGCCTTGCGGCGCAATTCGCGCAGATCCTCCTGATCGCGTGCGGCGGTGCGCAGAAGCGCCTGGCGGCCGTATTCATACGGTGGCGGCACGCGCACGGATTTTTCGCCATACTGTGCTGCGGCATGCAGCGTGAAAGCCGGGTCCACCAGATGCGGCCGCGCGAGGGCCACGAGATCGGCGCGCCCGGCGGCCAGAATGGTGTTCACCTGGTCGGCCGAGGTGATGGAGCCCACGCACATCGTGGCGATCCCCGCCTCGTTGCGGATCATGTCGGCCCAGGGCACCTGGAACATCCGGCCGTAGCGGGGTTCGGCATCGGCCACGGTCTGCCCCGTCGAGACATCGAGCAGATCGACCCCGGCGGCGGCAAAGGCGCGGGCGATGGCCAGCGTATCCGAATCGGTGATGCCGCCTTCGGCCCAGTCGGTCGCGCTGATGCGCACGGACATCGGGCGTTCGGCGGGCCAGGCGGCGCGCATGGCTTCGAACACTTCCAGTGGATAGCGCAGGCGGTTCTCGATGCTGCCGCCGTAAGCGTCATCGCGCGTATTGGTCAAAGGCGAGAGGAAGGACGCGAACAGGTAACCGTGCGCGCAATGCAGTTCCAGCATATCGAAACCACAGCGCGCGCCGCGGAACGTGGCCGCGACGAGGTCATCCTTGACGCGATCCATGTCGGCGCGGGTCAACGCACGCGGAGTCTGGTTCTGCGGCGTGTAGGCAATGGCCGAGGCCGAGATCGCCGGCCAGGCGCCCGCGGCCAGCGGCCGGTCCATGCCGTCCCACATCAGCCGCGTGCCCGCCTTGCGCCCCGCATGGCCGAGTTGCAGCGCGATCATTGCCGGTGCATGCGCGTGGCAGAAGCCGACGATGCGCGTCCAGGCAGCTTCCTGTTCGTCCGTCCACAAACCCGTGCAGCCGGGGGTGATCCGCGCGTCGGCACTGGGGCAGGTCATTTCCGTGAACACAAGCCCGGCGCCGCCGACCGCGCGGGCACCATAATGCATCAAATGCCAGTCGCCGGGCAGGCCATCCGTCGCGGAATACTGGCACATCGGCGACACGACCACGCGGTTCGGCACGGTCATCCCGCGCAGCGTGAACGGCTGGAACATGGGCGCGCGATCGCCTGGACCGAACGCGGCCTGTGTGGCCGCAACAAAACCCGGCGCGCGCAAACGCAGATTGTCCCAGGTGATCGACTTGCTGCGGGTCATCACGCCGAAGGCGAAGCGGTTCGGGTCCATGCCCCAGAAACGTTTCACCTGTTCGAACCAGACCAGCGAGACATCGGCCGCGTGCTGGGTCTTCTCCACATCCTCACGCCGACCGGTTTCGAAGCGGGCGAGGGCGGTCGCCATGTCGCCACCGGCCTGGATCGCGCCATGCAGGGCGATGGCATCCTCCATGGCGAGCTTGGTGCCGCTGCCGATGGAAAAATGCGCCGTGGCCTTGGCGTCGCCCAGCAGGACGATGTTATCCTTCACCCAGCGCTCGCAGCGGATCATCGGGAACTGGCGCCACAGGCTGCGATTGGTGGTCAGGCGATGGCCCTGCAATTCCTCGGCGAAGATGCCTTCGAGGTAACGGGCGCTCTGCGCCTCATCCATCGTGTCCAACCCGGCGCGGGCAAAGGTTTCGGGATCGGTTTCCAGCACCCAGGTGCTGGCATTTGCTTCATACTGATAGCAATGCGCGATGAAGATGCCGACCGGGGTTTCCTTGAAGATGAAGGTGAAGGCATCGAAGGGCCGCGTGCTGCCCATCCAGGTGAAGCGGTTGGGCCGCAGGTCGGTATGCGGCTTGAAATGGTCGAGGTGGGCCCGGCGTATGGCGCTGTTGATACCGTCGGCGCCGATGATCAGATCGGCCTCGGGGAAATCTTCCGGCGAGGCATCGGTGCGGAACAGCAGTTCGACACCCAGCGTCCGCGCACGATCCTGCAGAATCATCAGCAGGGTGCGCCGAGAACAGCCGCAGAAGCCGTTGCCGGGCACCCGCGTGACCACGCCCTTGGCCTGGATTTCGATGTCGTCCCAATACGCGAAGGCATCGGTGATGGCGCGGAAGGAGATGGAGTCCGCGGCCTCGAATGCCGCCAGGGTCTGGTCGCTGAACACCACGCCGAAACCGAAGGTATCGTCAGGGCGATTGCGTTCGACGACCGTGATCCGCGCTTGCGGGTGGTCGCGCTGCATCAGGATGGCAAAATACAGGCCGGCGGGACCCCCGCCGATGACCACGATACGCATGTGACCGTCCTCCTGCTTCCCGCAATCTGCCGCAAACGCTTGCGGGCCGGCAAGAGAATGTTTTAGGCTTCAAGCATTCCGCAAGGGGACACGCCGTGCTGACGGGTCGCAAAGCGCTGGTAACGGGCGGGGGGACAGGCATTGGCCTGGCCTGTGCCGTGGCGCTGACCGCCGCAGGCGCGCATGTGACCGTGCTGGGGCGCCGCGCGGGGCCGCTGGAGGCCGCCGTCGCCAGCGGCGCCGCCGCCGAGGCGATGGCGGCCGATGTGCTCACCCTACCGCCGCTGCCCGGGTTCGACATCCTGGTCCACGCTGCGGGGTCGGCCGAAAGCGCAGCCTTCCTGAAATCCGACGATGCGCTGTGGGACCGGATGCTGGCGGCCAATCTGCGTGGCGCCATCAGCGTCACCCGCGCCGTGCTGCCGGCCATGCTGCTTGAAGGACATGGGCGCATCGTGCATGTCGCCAGCACAGCGGCGCTGAAGGGCTATGGCTATGTCAGCGCCTATGTCGCAGCGAAGCATGCGTTGCTCGGCCTGTGCCGCGCGCTGGCGCTGGAGGTCGCGGGACGGGGCGTCACCGTCAATGCCGTGTGTCCCGGCTTCACCGACACCGCGATCCTGGCCGACAGCATCGCGCGCATCACCGCCACGACCGGGCGCGACACCGCCGCCGCACTGGCCGAACTGACCCGCCACAATCCCCAAGGCCGCCTCGTGCAGCCGGCGGAAGTGGCGGCGGCGGTGCTCTTTCTCTGCGGTCCGCAGGCCAGCGCCGTGAACGGCCAGGCCATCGCGATCGATGGCGGCGAAACTGCATGAGCGACGCGGAAACCGTGCTGGCCGACGCGCCCGCGGGCCATAAGGACGAATTGCGCCTGTGGCTGCGGATGCTGACCTGCACCACCCTGATAGAGACGGAAATCCGCCGTCGCCTGCGCGCCGACTTCGACACCACCCTGCCGCGCTTCGACCTGTTGGCGCAGTTGTTCCGCACGCCGGATGGCCTGACCCTGGGCGAATTGTCGCGCCGCATGATGGTCAGCAACGGCAATCTGACCGCGCTTTCGGGCCGGCTGGAGGCCGAAGGCCTGGTCGAACGCAGCCCCCATGCGACCGACCGTCGCGCCACGACCCTTCGGCTGACTGCGCGCGGCCGCAGCGACTTTGCCGTGCAATCCGCGGTGCATGAGGGCTGGATCGCGGATCTTCTGGGGGGCCTGTCGGCCACGGAACGGGCCGCGCTGTTCCGCCTGCTGGCGCGCACCAAGACAGCGGCCCGCGCCGCGATCGAGGACCCCCCCCCATGATCACCCCAAAGCACGTCCGCCTCGACATCGGCAACGCCGTGGCGACCATCACCCTGAACCGCCCCGAGCGCAAGAATCCGCTGACCTTCGACTCCTACGCCGAACTCGCCGCAATCTTTCGCGCGGGCATGGCCGAGGACGGCTTGCGCGCCTTTGTCGTCACCGGCGCCGGCGGCAATTTCTGTTCGGGCGGCGATGTGCACGACATCATCTCGCCGCTGTTGGAACGCGACACCAAGGGGCTGCTGCAATTCACCGCGATGACCGGCGAATTGGTCAAGGCGATGCGCGCCTGTCCGCAGCCGATCATCGCCGCCGTCGATGGCGTCTGCGCCGGCGCGGGGGCGATCATCGCCATGGCGTCGGATCTGCGGATCGCGACGCCCGCCGCGCGCACCTCGTTCCTGTTCAACCGCGTGGGGCTGGCCGGTTGCGACATGGGCGCCTGCGCCATCCTGCCGCGCCTCATCGGCCAGGGTCGCGCGTCGGAACTGCTGTTTCTGGGCCGCGCGATGACGGCCGACGAAGGCCTGGCCTGGGGCTTCTTCAACGCGCTGCATCCCGCCGATGCTTTGGCGGGGGCTGCCACCGCCCTGGCCGCGCGCATCGCCGCGGGCCCCGGCTTCGCCAATGGCATGACCAAGCGGATGCTTGGGCTGGAATGGGCGATGGGTGTGGAACAGGCGATCGAGGCCGAGGCCGTCGCCCAGGCGCTGTGCATGACGACCGCCGATTTCCGGCGCGCCCGCGATGCCTTCGTCGCGAAGCAGGCGCCGGTCTTTGGGCATGACTGATGGCTGATCGCGATTTTCTCGCCTGGCCTTTCTTCGAGCCACGACACCGCGACTGGGCCGCGGAGGTCGAGGCTTTCGCCGCAGCCCTGCCCCCGCATGGCGACGACACCGATGCGGCGACCATCGCCCTGACGCGGGCGCTGGGCGATGCGGGCCTGTTGCGGATGGCGGTGCCCGCCGATGGGCGGCTGGATGTGCGCGCGCTCTGCATCGCGCGGGACATCCTGGCACGCCACGCAGGGCTGGCGGATTTTGCCTTCGCCATGGCCGGCCTCGGCACGGGCAGCATCACACTGTTCGGCGATGATGCGCTGAAGGACCGTTTCCTGCCCGACGTGCGCGCGGGCCGGTCGCTCGCGGCCTTCGCGCTCAGCGAACCGGAGGCCGGCAGCGATGTCGCGGCGCTGGCCACCACGGCCACGCCGGATGGCAATGGCCACTACCGCCTCAGTGGGACAAAAACCTGGATCAGCAATGGCGGCATTGCCGGGCACTACATCGTCTTCGCCCGCACCGGTGAGGCACCGGGCGCGCGCGGCCTGTCAGCCTTCGTCGTGCCGGCCGATGCGCCTGGGCTGACCATCGCTGCCCGCATCGAGGTCATAGCACCCCATCCCCTCGCCACCGTATCCTTCGACGAGGTGCGTGTGCCCGCGACACACCGCCTCGGCCAGCCGGGCGAGGGGTTCAAGGTCGCGATGGCGACACTCGACGTGTTCCGCGCCACGGTCGGCGCCGCCGCCCTGGGTTTTGCCAGGCGGGCGCTGGACCTGACCGTCGAACGCGCCGCGACTCGGCACCTGTTCGGCGGACCGCTGTTCGACCAGCAGATGACCCAGGCCGCCATCGCCGATAGTGCGACCGAGGTCGAGGCTTCGGCCCTGCTCGTCTATCGCGCCGCCTGGTTGAAGGACCAGGGCACGCCCCGCGTCAGCCGGGAGGCGTCGATGGCGAAACTCCACGCGACCGAGACCGCGCAGCGCGCCGCCGATCGCGCGGTGCAGATTTTTGGCGGGCTCGGCGTCACCCAGGGCCACCCGGCCGAGGAACTTTATCGGGAGGTGCGCGCGCTGCGCGTCTATGAAGGCGCCAGCGAAATCCAGCGCGTGGTGATCGCCCGCGCCGAGCGCGACCGTTGGGACGCTGCGCGATGAGGTATTCCGGCGATGGCCCCGACCTGGAACCCAGCGCACACGAAGACGACTTCGCGCGGACAAACCTGCCGCCGCGCGAGGCCTGGCCGGTGCTGCGCTTCGATCTGCCGGGCCTGCGCTATCCGCTACGGTTGAACTGCGCGTCGGCGCTGCTGGATGCCAATGTCGCCGCTGGGCGCGGCGATCATGCGGCCTTGGTGACGCCGGCCGAAACCCTGACCTACCGCCAACTCGCGACGCGGGTGAACCGCATCGCCCATGTGCTGACCCGGCAGATGGGGATGGTGCCGGGCAACCGTGTGCTGCTGCGCTCGGCCAACAATGCCTGGATGGTGGCCGCGTATTTTGCGGTGCTGAAGGCGGGCGGCATCGTGGTCGCGACCATGCCGCTGCTGCGCGCCAAGGAAATCGGTGAGATTGTCGCGCGTGGCCGGATAACCCATGCGCTCTGCGATGCCCGGCTGCGGGCGGAGTTGGACAAGCTGCCGCCGTTGCAGATGTCGACCTGGGGCGATGGCGACCTGGAATCGCGCTGTGCGGCGGAACCCGACGGTTTTGCCGCCTGTGATACGGCGGCCGATGACGTGTGCCTGATCGGCTTCACCTCCGGCACGACCGGCGAGCCTAAGGGCACGATGCATTTCCACCGCGACATGCTGGCGATCTGCGATGCCTATTCGGCGCAGGTGCTGAAGCCGCAGCCGACCGATCGCTTCATCGGATCGCCGCCGCTGGCCTTCACCTTCGGCCTGGGCGGGCTGGTGCTGTTCCCCTTCCGCGTGGGTGCCACGGCCATCCTGCTGGAACGCGCCGGGCCGGATGATCTGCTGCCCGCCATCGCGCAGCATCGCGCCACGGTCTGCTTCACCGCACCCACGGCCTATCGCGCCATGGCGGCGCATGTGGCGGAGCATGACATCCGATCGCTTCGGCTCTGCGTCAGCGCCGGCGAGACCTTGCCGAAGCCGACCTTCGAACTCTGGCACGGGGCGACCGGGCTGGCGCTGATGGATGGCATCGGCGCCACCGAGATGCTGCACATCTTCATCTCGGCCACGATGGACGAAACCCGTCCGGGGGCGACCGGCATTGCCGTGCCGGGGTATGAGGCCCGGGTGCTGGACGATGCCCTCGATGAAGTGCCGCGCGGCACGCCGGGGCAACTGGCGGTCCGCGGCCCGACCGGGTGCCGCTACCTGGCCGATCCGCGCCAGCAGGCCTATGTGCGCGACGGCTGGAACATCACCGGCGACACCTACATCCAGGACGAGGACGGCTATTTCTTCTACCAGGCCCGCAGCGACGACATGATCATTTCCGCCGGCTACAACATCGCGGGACCGGAGGTGGAGGTCGCCCTGCTGACCCACCCCGCCGTGCGCGAATGCGGCGTGGTCGGTGCGCCCGATGCCGAACGCGGCGTGATCCCCAAGGCGTTTGTCGTGCTGCATGACGGCTACGAACCCGATGAGGCCATGGTCAAGGTCTTGCAGGACCACGTGAAGGCCGAAATCGCCCCCTACAAATACCCACGCGCCATCGCCTTCGTCGCGGCCCTGCCGCGCACGGAAACCGGCAAGCTGCAACGCTTCGCGCTGCGCCAGCGATGACCCGCCCGACACCCATGCCGTTCGCCGCCCTACCCGCGGCCGCCTGGCACGCCCATGGCCGCGTGCGCTTTTCCGATTGCGACCCCGCCGGCATCGTCTTCTTCGCCAACTGGTTCACCCTGGCCAATGCCGCGATCGAGGATCTGTTCGAGGATGCGCTGGGCGTCGATTTCCACGACCTGCACGGGCGCCGCCGCATCGGCACCGGCTTTGCCCACGCCGCCGCCGACTACTTCGCGCCCGGGCTGATGGGCGACCGCGTCACCATCACGCCGCTGGTCACCCGCGTCGGCGGCGCATCCTACGCGCTGACCGTGCATATCCACCGCGCCGAGGCGGAACTCGCGCGGCTGCAACTGATCACCGCCACCACCAACCTCGATGCGCGGCGCGCCATTCCGATCCCGGATGATCTGCGTGCGGCACTCCTGGCCTATCGGGACCGTTGCGCCGCATGACCCATCCCCTGACCGCACTCCAACCACCTGGCTGGCCGGCCCCGCGCGGCTACGCCAATGGCATGGCCGGGCGCGGCCGCATCGTGCTGGTCGGCGGCCAGATCGGCTGGGACGCGGAGGGGCGCTTTGCCGCGGGCTTCGTGCCGCAGGTGCAGCAGGCCCTGCGCAACATCCTGGCGGTGGTGGCTGAAGCCGGCGGTGGCCCGGAGCACATCGCGCGGCTGACCTGGTTCGTGGTGGACATGGATGACTACCGCACCTCGCTTGCGGCGCTCGGCCCCGCCTATCGCGCGGTGATGGGCAAGACCTTCCCGGCGATGTCGCTGGTCGCGGTGACGGCACTGGTGGAACCGGCGGCGCGGGTCGAAATCGAGGCGACGGCGATCATTTCCGACTGAGCGGAGGCGATCATTCTCGTCTGAGCGGAGGCGATCATTTTCGTCTGGCAGTGCCGCCACGCTGTGCCATGCTGCGCACTTCATCCGGAGCCATCCCATGCAGCGCCGCACCTTCCTTACCACCACCGCCGCCGCGTCCCTGGCGCGCCCCGCCCTCGCCCAGCCCGCCTTGGCGCAGACCGACCGGGCGCGGACCCTGCGCTTCGTGCCGGCAGCGGATGTCATCATTCTCGACCCGCTGACCACCACCGCCTATCCCACGCGCAACCACGGCCACATGTGCTGGGACACGCTGTACGGGATCGACGCCGATTTCATCCCCCGCCCGCAACTGGCCGAGGGCCATACGGTCGAGGATGATGCCAAGCGCTGGGTGTTCACGCTGCGCAGCGGCACGACCTTTCATGATGGCGAACGCATCCTGGCGCGCGATGCCGTGGCCTCGATCCGTCGTTGGATGCTGCGCGACACGCATGGCCAGACGCTGTCGGCGCGGCTGGCCTCGATCACCGCGCTGGACGACCGGCGCTTCGAACTGCGGCTGAACCGCCCGTTCGGTCCGATGCTGGATGCGCTGGCCAAGGCATCCTCCTATCCGTGCTTCGTGATGCCCGAACGCTTCGCCGCGACCGATCCGAACCGGGCGTTGACCGAGGTCGTGGGCTCAGGCCCCTATCGCTTCGTCGCCGCCGAACGAGTGTCGGGCGCGCAGACCGTCTATCGCCGCTTCGACGCCTACCAGCCCGCCCCCGGCCCGGCGCCCAGCATGATCGCCGGCCCGAAACTCGCGCATTTCGAACGGGTGGAATGGAAGGTGATGCCCGACCCTGCAACGGCGGGTGCGGCGTTGCAGGTGGGTGAAATCGACTGGTGGGAACAGGCAGCCCCCGACCTTCTGCCGCTGCTGCGGCGCAATCGCGCGGTGGTGGTCGATCGGATCGACACCGGCGGCATCATGGCCATGCTGCGCCTCAACCATCTGCATGCGCCCTTCGACAATCCCGCCGTGCGCCGGGCCATCCTGCCGGCCCTGGCGCAGGCCGATTTCATGCAGGCGATCATGCCGACCCCGGACTTGTGGAAGGACGGGGTGGGCTGCTTTCCCGATGGCTCGCCGCTCGCCTCCGACGCGGGGATGGCAGCGCTGACCGGCCCGCGCAGCCTGGACGCCGCGCGCCGCGCGCTTGCGGCCTCGGGCTATGCCGGGCAGACCGTGGTGCTGCTGCACGCGACCGATGTGCCGAACAACAACGCGCTCGGCACAGTCAGCGTCGATCTGCTGCGCCGCATCGGCTTCACGGTGGAGGATGCGGTGTCGGACTGGGGTACTGTCCTGCAACGCCGGTCCCGGCGCGAGCCGCCAGGACAGGGCGGCTGGAATGCGGTCAACGTCGCGTTCGGCAGCATCGACCTCGGCAATCCCGGCGGGCATCCGCTGCTGCGCGCGAATGGCGCGGATGCCTGGTTCGGCTGGCCGACCTCGCCCCGCCTGGAATCCCTGCGTGACGACTGGTTCGAGGCCCCGGAACTGGCTGCCCAGCAGCGCATCGGGCGTGACATCCAGGCGCAGTTCTTCGAGGACCTGCCGTTCCTGCCGCTCGGCCAGTATCTGGCCGACAGTGCCTATCGCCGCGACATCGTGGATGTGCGGCGCGGGATCACCATCCCGCTGAACGTGCGCCGGGGCTGAAGGCCAGGGCGGTGCAGGTTGGCCTTCAGGTCGGGGCGGGTTCGGCGCTGCGGCTCATCGGGGATTTGTCGCCTGCCTTCATCCGCCGCGCGGCGCAGACCGCCATGACCGGCAGCAGCACGCCGGCCGCCCCGGCGGCGATCCCGGCGGCGATGCCCAGTTTGAACGCGCCGCGCACGACCAAGCGGGTGACGGCCAAATGCACGCAAAAGGCCTTGATCAGCATGGGGTGATGCTCCTGTCCTGCCGATCAGAAGGTGGCCCCGCCGCGCCGGCCATCAAGCGGGCGTTACACGAACCGGGCGGTAGCGACCGTTCCGCAGCACAGGAACAAACGAGGCTGCCATCCGCCAGCCGGTTCGGCAGGGTCGGCTCGCCGCAATGCGGGCATTCGATCGGGCCGTCGGTCATGTCACCTCCTGTTTGTGTCGGGGTGCGGGCGCCAGCGCCCGGATCGCCTCGGCCAAGGCTGGCTGCCCCGCTTGCAGGGCAAGCCAGGCCGCCTCGTCGCGCGCGATCTCATATCCCACGCGATAGCCCGCACCTGTTGCGGCATCCAGGCTGCGGGTCAATCCGCTCGCCACCGCCCGGACCGCCTCGGTCATGTCCGCCCCGCGTGCGGTCCATGCGGCCCGCGTCCTTGCCCATGGCTCGCGCCGATGCTTTGTTCCAAATGCCCCGCCGCCCGGCCGGGGATTGGGTTCCCGAGGATCAGCATGGCCAAGATCAAGGTAAAGACCCCCGTGGTCGAACTCGACGGGGATGAGATGACCCGCATCATCTGGGGGTTCATCAAGGACAAGCTGATCCTCCCCTACCTGGACATCGACCTGAAGTACTACGACCTGGGCATCGAATACCGCGACCAGACGGATGACCAGGTCACCGTCGATGCGGCCAACGCCATCAGACAATATGGGGTGGGCGTGAAATGCGCCACCATCACCCCCGACGAAGGCCGGGTGAAGGAATTCGGCCTGAAGAAGATGTGGCGGTCGCCGAACGGCACCATACGCAATATCCTCGACGGGACCATCTTCCGCGAACCGATCATCTGCCAGAACGTGCCCCGCCTGGTGCCGCACTGGTCGAAGCCCATCGTGGTCGGCCGCCACGCCTATGGCGACATCTACCGCGCGGTCGAGATGAAGGTGCCCGGCGCCGGCAAGGTCAGCATGACCTACACACCCGAAGGCGGCGCCCCGGTCGAGATCGGCGACTTCGCCTTCAAGGGCCCCGGCGTTTTCATGGGCCAGCACAACCTCAACGCCTCGATCGAGGGCTTTGCCCGCGCGTCGATGAACTACGGCCTGTCGCGCGGCTATTCGGTGTATTTCAGCCACAAGAACACGATCCTCAAGGCCTATGACGGTACCTTCAAGGACATCTTCCAGACCATCTACGACAATGAATTCAAGGATCGGTTCAAGGCCGCCGGCATCATCTACGAGGACCGGCTGATCGACGACATGGTCGCCAGCGCGCTGAAATGGGAAGGCGGCTACCTCTGGGCCTGCAAGAACTACGACGGCGATGTGCAGTCCGACATCGTGGCGCAGGGCTTTGGTTCGCTGGGGTTGATGACTTCCGTCCTGCTCTCCCCCGACGGCAAAACGGTGGAATCGGAAGCGGCGCATGGCACGGTGACGCGCCACTACCGCGAACACCAGAAGGGCCGCGCGACCAGCACCAATCCGATCGCGTCGATTTTCGCTTGGACTCGCGGCCTGATCTACCGCGGCCAGTTCGACGGCACGCCGGATGTGACCGCCTTTGCCGAGACGCTGGAGAAGGTCTGCATCGATACTGTGGAATCGGGCTTCATGACCAAGGATCTGGCGACGCTGATCGGGCCGGAACAGCCGTACCTGACGACGCAGGATTTCCTTGCCAAGCTGGATGAGAACCTGAAGAAGGCGATGGCCTAGGCATCGCGACGGGGGCCGGGATGACTTTGTCGGCCCTCGACCTCGCGGCACTGGCCATCTTCCTCGCCTGCTGGGCGGGCTATTCCACCATCGTCGATCGCGTGCCCCGCATCCGCGCCCGCAGCGTGATCGCGGCGATGGACGAGCATCGCCGGCGCTGGATGATTGCGGCGTTGGACCGCGACAACCGGATTTCGGACGTCTCGGTCGTCGGCAACCTGATGACCTCGACCTCGTTCCTGGCCAATACCTGCATCTTCATCCTGGGCGGGCTGCTGGCGCTGCTGGCCTCACCGGACATGGGCCGGCGAGTGCTCGGCGCCTTTCCACTGGTCGAGACCGCGATCACCGATGGCGCCTGGGAAATCCGCATCGGGCTGATGCTGGTGATCTTCGTCCGCGCCTTCTTCGAGCTGACCTGGGCGCTGCGGCAGTTCAACTACAGCAGCATCCTGATCGGCGGGCTGGGCCTCGGGCCGCAGCACGCGCCCGCCGCCGAGGTCGCGGCCCGGGTGATGAACCGCGCCGCGAGGCATTTCAACACCGGGCTGCGGGCCTATTACTTTGGGCTGGCAGCGCTGGCCTGGATCGTCCATCCCTTGGCGCTGATCGCGGCCAGCCTGCTGGTGCTGCAGGAAATCCACCGGCGCGAGTTCCGCTCCATCGTGCGCGACGCGCTGATGGACCAGGCCCGTTAGAGCACGAGATCGATCCAAGTGGATCGATCTCGTGCTCTAGAAGCCGTTGAATCTAGAGCAAGAAATCGGATCAGATGATTCCATCTGATCCGATATTGCTCTAGCCGTCAGCGCAGCACTGCCCGCCGCAGCACCAGCGCCAACCCGGTCTTGACCAGCGTGCCCGGCACGAACAGCACGAAGCCCGCCCAGACCGAGCGCTCCAACCCGACAAACCCCGACAGCCACAACACGCCGGGGACGAACAGCACCAGATGCGCCGCCAGCAAGGTGCCCCCCATCCGCCACCAGCCACCCCGCGCCTGGCCGGCGATCCAGGCCGCGGCCACGAACCCCAGCAGGTAGCCGGCCGTCGGCCCCATCAGCACCGCCGGCCCCGCGGTCCCCGCGGCAAAGACCGGCAGCCCGACCAGGCCCTCGGCCAAGTACAGTCCGACCGCAGCGACACCCATGCGCGACCCACCCAGCGCCCCGATCAGCAGAACCGCCAGCGTCTGCAACGTCGCCGGCACCGGCCACAGCGGCACCGCCACCTGGGCGCTGGCCGCCAGGATCGCCGACCCAAGCAGCGCCAGCCCCCAGAAACGAAGCGCGGCGCGGGGCCTACTGGCGGCGATCGGACGGGTCATCGGGGTTTCCTGGGCGTTGCATCCTCTCCAACTGCCATCAGCCCCGCCGATTGGGCAAGTGCGAGAAGCCGGGCGAAGACGCTCGGCAGCGCGGCCACCGCTTCCCCCGCCGGGCGCCAGTCCAGCCCGGGGGGCGCCGCCGCATCGGTGCGGGCCAGGAACAGCCGCATGGTCAGTTCGAAATGGGTGAAGCCATGCCGGGCCATGCCCGGAACCGGCATCCAGGGCGCCGAAAGCGGCGCATGGGCCAGGGCAGCATCATCCGCCCAGGGCGCATCACCCCAGGGCGTGCCCGGAATCTCGGCCATGCCCCCCAGAAGCCCACGTGGTGGGCGGCGGCCAAGCAACACCCGTCCTGCACCGTCAAGCGCCAGGAAATGCGTGCCATGGCGCAGCGGACGGGTGGCTTTTGGCGGTTTTGCCGGCAGCGCCGCCGCAATGCCTTGGGCCTGCGCCGCGCAGCCATCCCGCCAGGGGCACAAGGCGCAGGCCGGGGCGCGCGACGTGCATATCGTCGCACCCAGGTCGAACAGGCCTTGCGCGAAGTCACCCGGGCGGGCGCGCATCGCCGGGTCGGCGCAAAAGCCCTCGGCCAGCGCGGTCAGCGCCCGTTTGGCCCCCGGCAGCGGCGCGGTCACGGCAAACAGCCGGGCCACCACGCGCTCCACATTGCCATCGACCGGCACCACCGGCTGGCCGAGCGCGATCGCGGCCACGGCGGCGGCGGTATAGGGGCCGATCCCCGGCAAGGCCCGCCACCCGGCCGCATCGGCCGGGAACCGCCCGGCCCGCGCGATGGCCTGCGCCGCGACGTGCAACGCGCGGGCGCGGGCGTAGTAGCCAAGCCCCGCCCATTCCTCCATCACCGCCGCCTCGGGCGCCGCGGCCAGGGCGCCCACATCCGGAAATCGCGCCAGGAAGCGGTCGAATCGCGGGGCGACGGCGGCGACGGTGGTCTGTTGCAGCATGACCTCCGACAGCCAGACGCGATACGGATCGGCCTCGCCGCCAGCCGCCCGAAAGGGCAGGATACGGCGATGGCGATCATACCAGGCAAGCAGCGCGGTGGCGGGGGGGTGCGGGGTCACGCCGCGGGCGATGCACCACAAGCCCCTGTCGCGTCCAGACACCTGCCGCCCAAGCCGGCCCCACCCAAGCCGGCCCCGTCCAAGCCTGCCCCGTCCAAGCCTGCCCCGTCCAAGCCCGCTTGGCGCGCCTATGACCTGCGCGCCCTGGGCGCGCTGATCCCCGCCGTCGCAAAGCCCGCGCTGCGCCGGCAGGGCGGCCAGGCGGCGCTGCTGATGGCCGACTGGACCGAGATCGCGGGGCCGGACCTCGCCGCCCTCGGCGTGCCGAAATCCCTGAGCGCCGGCACCCTGACCCTGGCCTGCACCGGCCCCGCGGCGATGCAGTTGCAGATGATGGCGCCGGTGGTGATGGAACGGGTGAACACCCACCTCGGCCGCGCCGCGGTGCAGCGGCTGCGCTTCGTCCAGGTCGCCCCCCGGGCGGTGCCACAGCGCAGCCAACCCCTGCCGGCCCGGCCCGACGCCCCGCTGCCGGCGCATGTGCTGGCCGATCTGGCGGGCATCGAAAGCCCCGAGTTGCGCGCGGCGCTGGAAAAAATGGCGCGCGGGGTTTATCGCAACACCCGCCGGGGGTGATCCCGCCCGGACGGACAGCAACCGGAGCCACCCCCTTGCGCCTTCACCGCCGAAACCTCCTCGCCCTACCCGCCCTGATGCCGGCCTTGGCCCCGTTCATGGCCCTGGCGCAAACCGCCGCGCCGGACCCGCGCCTCGCCGAACGCAGCCTGGGCCGCGCCGATGCGCGCCCGGTGGTGATCGAATTCTTCTCGTTGACCTGCGGCCATTGCGCGGCCTTCCACCGCGACGTCTTCCCGCGCGTCAAATCGCAGCTGATCGATACCGGCCGCATCCGCATGGTGCTGCGCGACTTCCCGCTCGACCAGTTGGGCCTCGCCGCCGCCGCCGTGGCGCGCTCGCTGCCTGCCGAACAATATGACGCCTTCATCTCTACCTTGCTCAGCACGCAGGACCGCTGGGCCTTCAACCGCAACGCCAACCCGGAGGTGGAGATCGCGCGCCTCGCGGCGATCGCCGGCATGTCGCGCGAACAGGTGGCGGCGGCGATGGGCGATCGCGACCTGCAGCGCGCCATCCTGGAAGCCCGCCAGCGCGCGGAACAGGAATTCCGCGTCAACAGCACGCCGACCTTCGTCTTCGGCGCCAAGGTCGTGCCCGGCAGCATTCCCTATGATCGCTTCGCCGAATACGTGCGTGAGGCAACGGCTTGACCGAGGAGGACCTCGCCCAGGAGCCCCCGCGCCCGCCGCGCAGCGCGACACTCACCCGGCTGCGAATCGCCGGCTTCAAATCCTTTGCCGAATCCACGGTGGTCGAGGTCCTGCCGGGGCTGACCGGCATCGTCGGCCCGAATGGCTGCGGCAAGTCCAATGTGGTCGAGGCGCTGCGCTGGGCGATGGGCGAAACCTCGGCCAAGTCGCTGCGCGGCGGTGAGATGGAGGACGTCATTTTCGCCGGCACCGCGACCCGCCCGGGCCGCAACCTGGCGGAGGTGGCGCTGTCGCTGGAAGACGCCGCGGGCCTTGCCCCACCCCCGCAGTCGGACGCCGATGCGCTGGAAATCGTCCGTCGCATCGGGCGCGGCGATGGCTCGACCTTTCGCGTCAACGGCCGCGAAGTGCGCGCCCGCGACATCCAGACCCTTTTTGCGGATATCGGCAGCGGCGCCCGCGCTTCGGCCATGGTCAGCCAGGGCCGCGTCGCCGCCCTGATCGCCGCAAAACCCGAAGAACGCCGTGGCGTGATCGAGGAAGCCGCCGGCATCGGCGGCATCCGCGCCCGGCGGCACGAAGCGGAACTGAAACTGCGCGCCGCCGAGGCCAATCTGCTGCGCGCGGATGACCTCAAGGGCCAGTTGGACACCCAGGCCCAGGGCCTGCAACGCCAGGCGCGCCAGGCCGCGCGGTATCGCAACCTGTCCGGGCTGACGCGGGATGCGGAGGGGGAATGGCTCGCCATCCTGGCCGGCCGCGCGGCAGCATCGCTGGCCGCCGCGACCACAGCCCTGGCCCAGGCCCGAGCCGCCACCGCCGCGGCCGAGGCGGGCGCCGAGGCCGGCGCCTTGCGCGCCTTCGCCGCCGAACGCGACCTGCCCGGCCCGCGCGCGACGGAAGCCGCCGCCCGCACCGCCCTGGAACGCCGCCGCGTCGAGGCCGAAACCCTGGCCGGCGCCGAGGCCGCGGCCCTGGCCGCCCTGGCCGCCGCCCGCCACCGCCTGGACCAGATCAGCCAGGACCAGGCCCATGCCGCCGCCGCCGGGCGCGATGCCGAAGCAGCCCTGGCCCGCCTGGCGTTGGAAGCCCGCACGCTGGCCGAAGCCGAGGCCGCCCTGCCCGACCGCCGCGCAAGGACCGAGGCCACGCTGGCCGAAGCGATCGACGACGCCGGCCGCGCCGATGCGGCGCTGGCCGCCGCCACCGAAGCCGCCGCCCTGGCCGCCGCCCGCGAAGGTGCTGCCGCCGCCGCCCACGCCACCGCCGACCGCCTGGCCCGCGACACCGCCGCCAGGCTTGCCGCCCGCGCCGCCGAACGCGATGCGTCCCGCGCCGAACAGGTGCCGCCCGAGGCCCTGGCCGGCGCCGAGGCCGCCGTCGTGGCGGCCGACGCCGACCTGGCCGCCGCCCTGGCCGCCCTGACCGAAGCCGAAGCGGCCCGCGCCGCCGCCACCGCCGCCGCCGAAGCCACCACACGCGCCGCCACGGCCGAGGCCGATGCCCGCGCCCAGGCGACGCAGGCCCTGGCCATCGCCCGCGCCCGTGCCGAAAAACTCGAAGCCGAGCGCGACCGCATCGCCGCCGACCACGACGCCGCCCTCGCCGCCCGGCTGCCCACCAAAACCCTGGCCGAGGCCGGCGCCGCCCTGGCCGCCGCCGAACGCGCCCGGGCCGATGCCGCCGCCGCCCTGGACGAAGCCGCCGCCACCCGAGCCGCCGCCGCCACCGCCGAAGCCACAGCCCGCGCCCGCGCGGCCGAGGCCGAGGCCGCCCGCGCCCGCGCCGGGGCCGAGGCCCAGGGCCTGGCCGACCTGCTGGCCGCGCGCGACCAGGGCGCGGCATCCCCCGTGCTCGATGCCGTCACCCTGCCGCCGGGGCTGGAGGCAGCGCTCGGCGCCGCTTTGGGCGAGGCCCTGGAAAGCCCGGCCGAGGATCCCTCCGCCCTGCGCTGGTGGCGCGGCCTGCCGCCGATCGATGCCAATACCCCGCTGCCACCCGGCGCCACGCCCCTGTCGCGGCTGGTCGAGGCGCCGGCCGCCCTGCAACGCGCGCTGTCGCAGGTCGGGCTGCTGCCGGAGGGCGCCGATGGCGCCGCCCTGCAAGCCACGCTGCGCCCTGGCCAGATGCTGGTCACCGCCGAGGGCGCACTGTGGCGCTGGGACGGCCACACCGCCCGCGCCGGCGCCCCCACCCCCGGCGCGGTCCGCCTGCGCCAGCGCAACGCCCTGCGCGCCGCGCGCCGCCGGCTGGACCAGGACGCCGCCAGCGCCGCCGAGACCAGCCGCGCGCGGGACGCCGCCGAAGCCGCCGCGACCGCCGCCACCGCCACCGAAGCGACCGCGCGCGCTGCCCGCGATGCCGCCGACCAGGCGCTGGCCACCGCCCGCAGCCGATCCGCCGCCCTGGCCGCACAGGCCGCCGAGGCCGCCGGGCGCATCGAAGTTCTGGGCCCGCAGCGCGATCGCAGCAGCGCCGAAGGCGCCGCCGCCGCCGATCACGCCGCCGCCGCCGCCGCCAAGCTGGCCGCACTGCCCGACCCCAGCCTGGCGACAACCGCCCGCGCCGAGGCCGCCCGCGCCGCCGAAGCCGCCACCGCCCGGGAAGCCACCGCCCGCGCCACCCGCCAGGCCGCCGAGCGCCACCTGGCCGAGGCCCGTGCCGATGCCGCCCGCCTGTCGGCCAAAGCCGCGGGCGCCGAAGCCCGACTGGCCGCGCTGGAGCCGGAGATCGCCCGGCTGACCACCGACACGGCCGCCGCCGAGGCCGCCCTGGCCGCGGCCGCCCGCGCGCTGGCCGTCCTGCCCGACCTGCCCGCGCTGCGCGCCGAGGCGGAGGCCGCCCGCGCCGCCGCCGCCCTGGCCCGCGACATCGAGGCCGAAGCCCGGCGCGAAACCGCCGACCTTGTCGCCGAAGCCCCCCGGCTGGCCGCCCGGCGCAGCATGCTGACCGACGACGCGATGGGTTGGCGCACCCGTGCCGATGACGCCGCCGCCCGGCTGGATGCCCTCGGCGCCCGCCATGCCGCCGCCGCCGCCGAGGCGGAGGCCGCAGCCGTCGCCCCGGACGACGCCGCCACCCGCAGCACCGCCGCCGCCCGCGCCCTGCGCGAAGCCGAAGCCGCCCAGGCCGCAGCCGCCGCCGCCCAGGCCGCCGCCGAGGCCGAGGCCCGCGCCGCGACCGACGCCCGCCGCGCCGCCGATGCCGCTTTCGCCAGCACCCGCGAAGCCCAGGTCGCCGCCGACGCCGCCCTGCGCGCCGCCGAAGCCGAAGGCCGCGCCACCGCCGCGCGGATCGTCGAACGGCTGGGCGAGGACGCCGACCTGCCCGAACCGCCCGCCGACCTGTCCGACACCGCCGAGGACCGCGCACGCCGCCGCGCCGAGCGTCTGGCGCGGGAACGGGAGGAGATGGGGCCGGTCAACCTGCGCGCGGAGATCGAGTTGAAGGAGATCGAGGACCGCGCGGCCTCGATCGAGACGGACCGGGCCGAAATCGCCTCCGCCATCGCCAAGCTGCGCGGCAGCGTCGGCTGGCTGAACCGCGAGGCGCGGGAGCGCCTGCGCGCCGTCTTCGACCGCGTGGATGTCGAGTTCCGCGCGCTGTTCACCCGGCTGTTCGGTGGCGGGCGGGCGCATCTGGCGCTGGTCGGTTCGGACGACCCGCTGGAAGCCGGGCTGGAGATCTTTGCCGAACCGCCCGGGAAGAAACTGTCCTCGCTGTCGCTGCTGTCGGGCGGCGAACAGGCGCTGACCGCGCTGTCGTTGATCTTTGCCGTGTTCCGCTGCAATCCCGCCCCCGTCTGCGTGCTGGACGAGGTCGATGCGCCGCTGGATGACGCGAATGTGGAGCGGCTGTGCGATCTGCTGGACCACATGGCGGAGGAGGGCGGCACGCGCTTCCTGGTCGTCACCCACCATCCGCTGACCATGGCGCGGATGCACAGGCTCTATGGCGTCACCATGCAGGAGCGCGGCGTGTCGCGGCTGTTGAGCGTCGATCTGGGCCGCGCGGTGGAGATGGCCGAAGGCCCAGCCTGATCCGGCATCCTGCTCTGGCGGCCAAGTCCGTCACGGGGCTGTCGCGGCGCTGACATGCCGGCGTCGCCGGCGTCGGGTTATGCCCGGCTCATGAACGTTTCTCGTCGCGCCGCCCTCGCCGCCCCCGCCCTGCTCGCGCTGCCCGTCCGGGCGCAGGGCGATACCCGGCCGGTGCTCCGCGTCGCGGTGCAGGCGCTGCCGCCCACCCTGGAACCGCTGGAGGCGATTTCCAATGTCGGGCTGCGGATTACCACCAACGTCTTCGACACGCTCTGGCGGCGGGATTTTGCCGCCGGTGGCGCGCTGACGCCCTTCCTCGCCACCTCGTTGACCCGGCGCGACCCGCTGACCTGGGCGGTCACCCTGCGCCCCGATGTGCGGCTGCACGACGGCGGCACGATGACGGCCGAGGACGTGCTCTCGACCTTCTCGGCCGAACGGATGTGGGGGCCAACGGTCCAGACCTTCGAAGGCCGGGTGAATTTCGGCCACCTGGCGGGGGTGGAGGCCGAAGGGCCGAACACCGTCGTCTTCCGCACCAAGGCGCCGGACCCGGTGATGCCGCATCGGCTCGCCGCCTATGGCGGCTGGATCCATTCGGCGAAATTCTATGCCGAACAGGGGCAGGCCGGGCTGCGGACCCGCCCCGCCGGCACCGGCCCCTATCGCGTGTCGGCCTTCCAGCGCGACCAGCGCGTGGTGCTCGATGCCTTCGACGAGCATTGGCAGGGACGGCCGCCGGCGCGCCAGGTGGTGTTTACCGTGGTGCCTGAGGCCTCGGCCCGCATGGCCGGTCTGCAGGCGGGCGACTACGACCTGGTGACCAACCTGCTGCCCGAACAGATCGAACCGCTGGCGCGCAGCCGCACGCTGGAGGGCATCGATGTCGCGCTGGATTTCGCGCATATCCTTTACTACGACACGCGCCGCCCGGCGTTGCGCGATGTGCGGGTGCGGCGCGGGCTGAACCATGCGGTCGATTACGACATGCTGGGGCGCAGCCTCTGGGGCCCTGCGTTCCAGCGCATGGCGGCCTTGCAGACGCCTGCCTTCGGCGACCTGTATGATGCCGAGCGGCCGGGCTTCCGCTACGACCCGGACCTCGCGCGACGGCTGCTGCGCGAAGGCGGCTATCGCGGTGAGGAGATCGTGATCCGCATCGCGCCGGCCTACTACTTGCAGATGCTGCAAGCGGTGCTGGTGGTTCAGCAGATGTGGGCGGCGGTTGGTGTGAATGCGCGGATCGAGACCCGGGAAAACCTGTCCCTGCTGACGCAGCCGGGTGCCGATGTGCGCCCGACCTCGATTGCGTTTCGGTTTCCCGATCCGCTGGGCGGCGGGCTCGCGGTGCACCTTTCGCGCGAGTATTCCTTGCAGCAGCAGGGATTTTGGGCGCCCGCGACCTTCAATGGCATCGTCGATGCGTTGCGCGTCGCGGTGGAACCGGCCGAACGCGCCCGGCTGTGGCGCGCCTTGCTGGATGAATTCGACGCCGAGGCGCCGGCGCTGATCCTCTATCCGGTGCGCGAGTATTTCGCCAAGCGGCGGGCGATCCGCTGGACCCATCCGCCGCTCTACTACATGGACTTCCGGCCCGGCCTGCTGTCCTTTTCCTGAAAGACGTCTGCATGAGCCGCGTGGTTTTCCTGTCCGACCTGCATTTGTCGCCGACGCACGGCTTCTTCTGGCAGAATTTCTGCCTGGCACGCGATGCGGCCAATGGCGCCGAGGCGGAGGCCGTGGTCGTTTGCGGCGACCTGTGCATCGACGGCCCGGACAGCGACAATGAGATGACCTTCGCCGCCCTCGCCCTGGACGGGCTGGACGGGCCGGTCTTCGCGCTGCCCGGCAATCATGA
This sequence comes from Acetobacterales bacterium, assembly GCA_038249305.1. Classification (GTDB taxonomy): domain Bacteria; phylum Pseudomonadota; class Alphaproteobacteria; order Acetobacterales; family Acetobacteraceae; genus Humitalea. The sequence continues at coordinate 3,132 of JBBRWI010000025.1, read as the reverse complement.
CGTGGGCGACGAACCGCCGGGCCAGGACGCGCAACAGATCATCGACGCCGACCGTCTGGCGCGCTGGGACCAGGCCTTTGGCGCCGACCGTTTCATCACCGACGCCGGCCAGTGGCGGCTGATCGGGGTCAACGCCCAGTTGTTCGGCAGCGGCTTGCCGCGCGAGGCGGAACAGAACGCCTGGCTCGAAGCATCGCTTACGGCCGCGGCCGACCGCCCGGTGGCGCTGGTGTTGCACAAGCCGCTGTTCCTGGCGCGGGAGGATGAGGCGGAGGCGACCATCGCCTCGGTCAATCCCGAACCCCGCGCGCGGCTGCTGGCGCTGCTGCGCCGGGGCGGCGTGCGGCTGGTCATCAGCGGCCACCTGCATGCCAGCCGCGACGTGCAGATCGGCGGCATCCGCCACATCTGGCTGCCGGCGGTGGCCTTCCTCGGCGCCGGCCGCGCCGGCGGCCTGCCCCAGGTCGGCGCGGTGGTGATCGATTTTGCCGGCGACACCCCGCAAGTCACGCCGCTGGCGGCGCCGGGGCTGGAGCCGCATGACCTGGAGGCGATCAAGCAGCACGGCCGCTGGCGCTTCCTGCGCGACATGCCGCCCTGCCCGCCGATGACCTGAGGCCGGCTGCTCAAACAGACTGGCGGCCGCGCCGCAGGCACCCTAGGCTCACTTCTTCTGCCTGGAGAAAGCCCCGCGATGCTGCCGACCACCCTCCGACGCGCGCTTTTCGTGTCCGCCCTGTCGCTGCTGGCCGCCGGCCAGGCGACCGCCCAAACCGCCCCCGCCGGCAACGTCTTGCGCTGGGCGAACGACGGCGACACCAATTCGATGGACCCCTACACCCGGCAGGAAACCTTCCTGCTGTCGTTCAACAACAACATCTACGATGGGCTGGTGCAGTACGGCCGGGGCATGGAAATCCAGCCCGCGCTGGCCGAGCGCTGGGAACTGCTCTCCCCCACCCAATGGCGTTTCCACATCCGCCGCAACGTCACCTTCAGCGACGGCAGCCCGCTGACCGCCGAGGATGTGGTGTTCAGCATCGCCCGCGCGCGCGGCCCCGGCAGCAATGTCGCCGGCACCTTCCAGTCGGTCGCCAGCATCGTGAAGGTCGATGACTTCACGGTGGACATGCTCACCACGGTGCCGAACCCGATCCTGGTGCAGGAACTCACCACCTTCCAGGTGATGAGCAAGGCCTGGGCGGAACGCAACAACGCCGTGCGCGTCGCCGACCTGACCTCGCGCGAGGAAAACTTCGCCTCCCGCAACGCAATGGGCTCCGGGCCCTTCATGCTGACCAGCCGCGAGCCCGACCGCCGCACCGTGCTGACGCCGAACCCGCGCTGGTGGGGCCGGGTGGAGCACAACCTGTCGCGCGTCGAATTCAACGTGATCGCCAATGACGCGACGCGGGTCGCAGCCCTTCTCTCGGGCGAAATCGACATGGTCTATACCGTGCCGCCGCAGGACATGGACCGTATCGGCCGCTCGCCGGGCCTGCGCGTGCTGCAGGGGGCGGAACTGCGGACGATCTACCTCGGCATGGATCAGCTTCGCCCCGAACTGCTGAAGTCCGACGTGCGCGGCCGCAACCCATTCCAGGATGTGCGGGTGCGGCGCGCCTTCTACCAGGCGATCGACGTGCAGGCGTTGCAGCGCAGCGTGATGCGCAACCAGTCGCGCCCGACCGGGCTGCTTTATGGCCCGGGCGTGAACGGCTTTCTTGAGGCTGATGACACGCGCCTCGCGCTCGACCTCGTGGCCTCGCGCCGCCTGCTGGCCGAGGCGGGCTACCCCAACGGCTTCGGCGTGACACTCGATTGCCCGAACGACCGCTATGTGAACGACGAGGGCATCTGCACCGCCGTCGTCGCGATGCTGGCCCGCGTCGGCATCCGCGTGACCCTGAACGCGCAGACCCGCGCGCGCTTCTTCGCCGAGGTCAACGCCCCGCGCTACAACACCAGCTTCTATCTGCTGGGCTGGACGCCGGCCACGGGCGATGCCCACAACACGCTGTTCAACCTGGCCCGCACGCGCGACGGCACGGCCAGCGGCATCTTCAACAACGGCGGCTATGCCAACCCGCGCTTCGACAGCCTGGTGGACCGCATCGCGGTGGAAACCGACGCCCCCGCCCGCCAGCGCCTGATCTCCGAGGCCAGCACGCTGATGCGCGAGGATGTCGGCTACATCCCGCTGCACCAGCAGCAGATCGTCTGGGCGATGCGCAACAGCATCGAAGTGGCGCAATTGGCCAACAACTACTTCCCGCTGCGCCTCGTGCGGATGAATTGACGACAGGGGGCCGCATGGCATCGATGCGCCATGCGGCCCGGAACGGCGCTTCCTGCCCGCGCGGCGCCGGGGTTAGGATTGGGACATGAACCCTGAACCCGTGCCCTTCGCCAGCAACCACCTGCTGCGCCGCCGGGGTGACGACGCCCTGGCCCCCATACTGCTGCTGCATGGCGCCGCCACCGGCGACTGGATCTGGGAAGACGGCTTCGCCGCCCGGCTGAACGCTTCGGGGCGGCAGGTCGATAGCTTCACCTTCCGCCGCATCGGCCGCAGTGGCGGCCCCGCGGGGCTGGATGATTTCCTGGCCGAAACCCGGGCCGCCCTGGGGGCGATCGGCCGCCCCACGTTGCTGGTTGCCCATTCATTGGGCGCCCTGGTGGCGCAGCGCCTGCTGGATGATCCGGCCGTGCTGGGGGCGGCCCTGCTGGCACCGGTCCCGCCCGAGGGGCTGTGGTGGTCGAACATGCGGCTGGCCTTCAGCGATCCTTTCCTGTGGGGCGACGTGGCGCGGATGTCCGACCCGCCCGGTTCGGCGCGGCCCGCCCGCAGCCTGAAATCCGCCCTCTTCGCCGGCCTGACCGACGAGGAAGCCGCCCGCCACCTGCTGCACCTGGGGGGTGAATCCCGCGTCGTGCTGCTGCAAGCCCAGGGCCCGCAGCCCGTCCCGCCGCGCGCGCTGCATCGCAAGTCGGTGCTGGTTCTGGGCGGCGAGTCCGATCCGCTGATCCCACCCGATGCGGTGCGGCGCTGTGCCGCCTGGCACGGCACCAGCGCGCAGTTCCTCGCCGGCACCGCGCATCTGATGATGCTGGATTCCGCCTGGCCGCAGG